>CAMOYW010000047.1 GCA_946630405.1 uncultured Clostridia bacterium
TTCCCGAAGAGCAGGTATGCATCGGCACCACCGCTCACGGCTGCACCGTTATCGCTTTCGGTCACATCAAGCACGGGCACAAGCGCAAACACATCTGCACGTATCTTATCCTTTACGGCTTGAGTATCTATCTCATCGCCGTACACCTCAGGCTGAATAATATATTTATCTTCGGAAAACACTACCTTTGCATTTTGCCTTACCACCGTAGGTTCAAGGCTCATTACATTAAGCGAAGGTACCTTTTCGGTATAGCTCGGTACATCTACCTCGTAGTTATTATGTACGGTCACATGGCTCTCTTTGGGCTTCACATAGTACCTGAGCCATGCATACTTATGCTGTGCATCGCATACACCTTTTATATTTTCAAACGTATTGCCCGAAGTCAAACCTATATCCGAAGCATTCAGTTTGTCCACCTCTTGCTCGCCTTTTTTAATTGTGAGCGTGTAAGAGGTAATATCCTTGTTCATAGCCTCGTAGGCCTGCTCCACCTTTTGACCCGATACATCATAACCGTTTATGTATGTACCCGGAAAATATCTGTCCTTAAAGTAGCCGTAGCCTATTGCAAAATAGCCGCCCACAGCAACTGCCGCAAGCACTGCCAAAGTTATAATAACGGGCTTGGCACTCTTACCCTTTTGCTTGTCGCTTCTTCGCCTTTTAGGTATATCCTCGTCGGAAAATTCGGAAGGCTCTTCGCTCTCCTCTGCCGTTTCGGGCTCGGAAGCATCGGATGACCCGTTCGCCTCTTCTGTTTTATCCGTTTTTTCTTCCTCGGCTTCCTTATCGGATCCTTCCTCGGTTTCCTTCACTTTTTCCTCGGTCTCTTGTATGTCTTCTTGTTCGTCTCCGCCGATATCTTCAACGGGGCGAAGCCTTTCAAGGACCTTTTCTATTTCCTCTTTGCTTACGGTCTCCCCGCCCGTTGTTTTAACACCGTCGGCAGTATCAAGCTTTTCCTTATCGCTTGCCATTTGTTTCCCATCCTTTTATATCAAATAATATACCAACATAATAAGCGTACGCCGTATATTCTATAATAAAGACCGAAATAATTCAAGTGACTAATTCAAAGAAATTCTAACATTTATGTTACAATTTTTATCTAATATTAACAATCGAATTGACAATAATCAAAAGGATATTTATAATAGTAACAAAGGGGGAATGAAAATGATAAAAGGAATCGGAACGGATATAATCGAAATAGAAAGATTCAAAGAACCTACTCAAACCTTTTTAAACAGAATATACACGGAAGCTGAGCTCACCTTTTTCCACAGAAGCAATATAGAGACCCTTGCGGGTTCCTTTGCCGCAAAAGAAGCGGTAGCCAAAGCTCTCGGCACCGGGTTTCACGGATGCTCACCCAAAGAAATAGAAATACTGCGTAAGCCGAGCGGCGCACCCTATGCCGTACTTTCGGGCAACGCAAGAAAAATACACGAGGAGCTTGGAAACGGAAAAATACACATTTCAATATCACACTGTAAGCAATACGCAACGGCGGTAGCCGTACTTGAAGAGGAGGCTTATAAGAGCTTTTCTTACGGCAAAGAGCCGAAAGGAAGAGAAGATAACGAGATTCAATAAGGCATTAACGAGGATTTTGGCAAATACATTTATTTCCAAGCTTTTGCGTAAATGCCGCCGACATCCCGAAAGAAGTTGCCGATACATGCAATCGGATAGATACGATATCCTACACACAGATGGCAATTCCGACAAATCAGATGCCAACGGTACTAAAACATATTTCGGGAACACACACTCTCGATCTTCAAGAACAATACATCGCAGATGTAAACAGCGGCGGAAAACCGGATTTGAAAACCGTTATTAAGATCCTTGAAAGTAACGGATATTTATGATAATATTTAAAATATTTAAAAATGAAAGGGGATCGTTATGGAAGATATTATTCAACTCACCTCCGACGACGGTACGGTGCTTGACTTTGAATTTTTGGATTATGTAAAATATGAAGGAGTAGACTACGCCGTTATGCTCCTGAGCGAAGAAGATACGGGAGATGCTTATATCTTCAAGGTACTCGGCGACGAAGAGTACGAATATGTGAGCGATGAAGAACTCGGCGACAAAATATTTGACAAATTCAGAGAAGAAAACGAGGATTATTTCCAGTTTGATTATGATTGATATATCAAACCTATAAATTTAAACGGGTGTGAAATTATTTTCACACCCGTTTTATTCGTATAACCTGCCTTTTTGGCGACATTCTTTGACCATTTTGCGAATAGCAGCGAACGTACGTTCTTCGCCCTCTTTTGCGAGCATATTTAAAAGCCTTTCGAGCAATTCGGCAGTTTTGGGATGGATACGCCTTATATGGCTTCCTCTTTTATAATATGCAAGAGACGAGGCATCAGTGTAGTTTTCACCCATGTATATCTTGCTTGCAGCCACTCTGTCGCAGAACATTTCCACTACATAGCCCACGGGCATTTGTACCGGCTCCAGACTCCTTGTCTTTTGATTATAATCCGTCCAGTATTCAAAGTGATGCTTATTTCTTCCCTTATGATGCATCCACGCTCGGGAAAAACCCGTACTTTCTCTTGCTCCCTCGTTGGGGCTTCTCGTTCCTCCCTGGTAATACTCCACCCCCTCGCAAAACTCTTCGGGCGTGAATTTTGACAGATCGTGAAGCAGACCCCTTACGGGTATGCCCGCACGTACGCAGTTTTTCATCACTTCTTTTTTATGTGCAAGTATTGTACGGAGATGCCCTTTGAAATTATCAAGTTGCACCGTTTTCACCTCTTTTGACTTCGTTATATAAGTCGGTAATCCTCTTGTTCAGCACGGGATGTATGAGCCATGAAGCGAGTTCACAAAGAGGCGCAAGCACAAACTCCCTGTTGTGCATATCGGCATGCGGAATTGTCAACCTTTCAGTATTCATTACGATATTGTCAAATAATATGATATCAAGGTCTATCGTTCTCGGTCCCCAATGTATTTTTCGCTCTCTGCCCAGTTCCGCCTCTATTTTGTTCAAAACCTTCAAAAGCTCTTCGGGCTCATACAATGTCTTTATATATATACATCCGTTTAAAAATGCAGGCTGTTCGGTATAGCCGTAGGGCTCTGTTTCAATAAGTGTCGAGCATTTACATTCCGATATACATTCATTATCCGAAAGCCTTTTTACCGCCTTTTCTATATGAGCCCTTTTATCGCCCATATTTGAGCCAACGGACAAATACACATCGTGAAAGCACATCTTTACCGTTGTGCCCACACTCTTTAACGGCAACCCCACGGGTGCCCACGGCTTTTCTACCGTTAGCTTTATTTCCTTTGCCTTATATTTTGTGATTATACTAACGGCAAGCTTATGTGCAAGCGTTTCTATGAGATCAAAGGTATTACCCTTTGTATATTCGGTTATAAACTTTGCAATTTCCGCGTAATTTGCACACTCTTCCACATTGTCATTTTCGGGAGTCGGCATAAGCAATTCACACGAAACCACAAATTTTTGCCCAAGTATGTTTTCCTCTTTCAACACACCATGATAGCCGAAACATTCAAGTTCCTTTATAAATACCCTGTTCATGAGTTAAGTATCGTCTCCAGCATTTTAATGACCCTTCTGTTGGGTTCTATATCATGCACACGCACGAGCACCGCTCCATTCATTACGGCAAGTGCCGTGGTAGCAAGCGTACCCTCGCCTCTTTCATGTGTGTTAAGACCCAAGGCATTTCCGATCACACTCTTTTTGGAAGCGGCAAGCATAATGGGACAACCAAGTTCCTTTAATCTGCCCAGATTCTTCATCACTATAAGATTTTGCTCATAGCTTTTGGCAAAACCCACACCCGGGTCAACAATAATATTGCTTTTCGGCACACCCGCTCTTTGCGCAATTTGAAGGCTTTCCCTCAGATCCTCAATTACGCAGTCCATGAAATTGCCCTCGTACTCTTTGTTGTCTCTGTTGTGCATTATACAGCAGGGAAGTTTCATATCTGCGGCGATCTTAGCCATATTTTTGTCATACTTAAAGCCCCAAATGTCGTTTATCATATCTGCGCCCGCATCCACAGCCGCTTTTGCCACACTTGACTTATAAGTATCTATGGATATTATACAATCAAAATTTTCCTTTATGGCTTCAATAATGGGAGATACTCTGTATATCTCCTCACGGTCGCTTATCCTCTCAAACCCCGGTCGGGTGCTTTCACCGCCCACATCTATAATGTCGGCACCCTCTTTGAGCATATCCTTTACTCTGTAAAGTGCCTTATCCACGCTGTTGTAATAACCTCCGTCTGTAAAAGAATCGGGAGTTACGTTAAGTATACCCATTATATAGGTATGGTTTTCAAAGGTTTTGTTTCCGATTTTCATAATGTATGCCTTTCAATAAACGGGATATTTGTTCTTAATATCCTCACTCCAGTAGCACTCATCATAGGCTTCGCATAAATAGCATCGCCTTGAATATTTATCTGCCCTTGCAAGGGCATCGCCAAATGTTTTGATATCGTCACTTACATGCCCATGAGAGCGTATGACCTCCGTTATAAGCTCCACATCTCCTTTGTCGTAGCCACACTCATTAAGTATGTCAAAGGCAAGAAGCACACCGTTTTGGGCATGGTCACCGCCTTTAATGCTCCGCCCTATATCGTGCAGCAAGGCGGCGGCATATATCACGTCCTTTTGAACGTTTATATTGTTTTCCAGGCAGAGAATATAACAGATACGGGCAACATCTATAAAATGCCCGTAATCGTGTATGCAAAACTTTCTGCCTTTTTCATTTTCCGATATTATCCGTATCGCCTGTTTATATTTGCTGTTATTTATAATTTGACAGTATTTCATTCCTAAAGTCCGCAAGATAGCTGAGAGAACCCGCTATAACGGTCACATCATAGCTTTCGCACAGCTCCAACGCTCTATTTACGCTTTCTGCCGTATATACACGGTCGAAATAGTTTTTTGCCTCTTGTGCAAGAATATGCGAAGGTAAAGCTCTTTCACCAAAGGCATTCACCGCACATATCGCATCAAAACATCTTGAAAAAATATCAAGCATTTTGTGATAATCTTTATCCTTAAACACTCCCATTATAAGAAGCTTGCTCTTATGGTCATTTTGAGCAAAATTATCACACAGAGCTTGCACACCGTGCGGATTATGCGCTCCGTCAAGTATGATAAGCGGAGAGCGTGATACCGTTTCAAATCGGCAAGGTCTTTTTATTCTTGATATCTTCTTTACATCTATATTGTAACCGAGTTCGCCAATAAAATCAAGTACTTCAATACAAAGTGAGGCATTATCCGCTTGATATTTCCCGCCAACGTTCAAAATCAAATCATCATGCAGTTTTCTGTGTGAAGTGTAATTAAACACCATTTCATCATAACTGTATGAAACAAGCTTCGGTTCCGTTACGTAGCATATATCCGTGCCGTGTGATCTTGCCGTTCTATTAAGCACATCACAAACCCCCATAGGCTGCTTTGCGGAAAAAACGGGAGCATTTTTTATTATACCCGCTTTTTGAGTTGCAATTTCCTCCAAAGTATCACCCAAATATGCCGTATGGTCCATGCCAATTGAAGTGATAACGCTTGCAAGCGGAGTATCTATCACATTTGTAGCATCGGTAAGTCCGCCCATTCCACATTCTATAACGGCAAAGTCACATTTTTGCTCATAAAAAAACAAAAACGCCAATGCACACTCAAATTCAAACTTGGTCACGGGAATACCTTCTGCCGCAAGCTTGACCTTTTCAGCCATGGAATAAAGTGTGTTATCATCTATGGGCTCTCCGTCAAGAGTAAACATTTCGTTATATTCAAGCACGGCAGGGGACGAAAAATGCCCTGTTTTATAACCCGAGCCATACAGCGCACCCGCTATGAAAGCACCGACCGAGCCCTTTCCGTCGGTACCCGCAATATGTATTGCCCGTATTTTGTTTTGTATATTACCGAGCTTTTCCATAAGCTTACGAATATTATCAAGACCCGGCCGTATCCCTCTTTCGGAAAGCTCCGAAAGCAGATTTTGAAATTCTTTTTTAGTCATCACAACATTCCGTTTTTGGCAAAGCTGAAGCTTTCACTCCAATTTGCCGAACATATTATAATATGGTCAAGCACTCGCACGCCAAGCGGTAAAAGTGCGCTCATCACGGCATTTGTCATCGCTATATCATCATCCGAAGGTGTACTTTCTCCCGAAGGGTGATTATGCCCGAGAATAACAAATTCGGGTTTTAGTACGGCACATTCTCTTGCAAGAAGCATACCGTTCACTTCGGAAACCGCCTCATTCCCTCGCCCAAGCTCTACCGCCTTTATAAGCTCTTTCCCGGAATTAAGGCAAATCGCATAACTCATCTCATACGGCCTTGTGGCAAGCATGGCATGAAGATATTGTGCCGCGCGGGAGAAACTACCCATATACTCGCCACGCTTAAAATGCGAAGTAAGCACTCTCTCGTTTATTTTAAGAAGAGAGCTTAAAAGCACGGCAATATTCTCCGTCACGTTAAGCCTGTGCATTATATTCTGCGGAGTATCGCTCATAAGCGCATACAAGGATCCGTATTCATTTATAAATCTATGAGCAAGTTCGTTGGTATCACGCTGCGGATAGGCATAAAAAAGCAAAAGCTCCAATATTTCATGGTCGGCAAAGCTCGAAAAGCCGCTTTCCATATACCTTGCACGCAACTTTTGTCTGTGCCCTTTATGTAAATTTTCGGTCATATTCTTTATAAATACACTCTATAACAATTAGGGAAACACTGATTTAATTAATCATTCGCATATTTGGCTACTGTTACCGCAT
>CAMOYW010000048.1 GCA_946630405.1 uncultured Clostridia bacterium
CAAATGATATGTACCCTCTTTACTGGACACCCAGTAAGGAGGGTATTTTTTATGCATAAAATCGGGGATATATAACAGCTGTTTCGGTATTTATTTTAAAAAGGGATTTATTTTTACTTTGAAAAATGCTATAATCCTACTAATAATATAAATAATATAAACGGAGCGAAGTATATGATAACCGAAAACGATCCCAAACAAATTAAATACAGGTTGATGATAAGCAATATGCGTATATGCGCGTATGCGGGGATAATGTTCGGTATCTGGAGCCTTTTGCGGTTTTCGCTTTATTATTCGCTTCTTAATGTAGATCTTAGCGTGACGGTGAGTGTTGACTATGTGAGAAAGATAGTGGAGTTTATTCCCGCTACTTACAGAGAGATGGTGGATAGCTTTTTATATTCGGGACTTTTGCTTTCACTTGTGTTAGATCTTATACTTCGCTGTTATATCGGACAGGCGGCGATAGTCGATTCCGAGGCGAAAAAGCGGAAAACGCCCGTGTACATCATTTTGGCGGTATTGCTTGGGCTTGAACTGATACAGGATGCCTTGTATCAAATGTGTGTTTTGCCGCAGCTTAAAGAAACGGACAAACTTATAGATGATATGACCGCATCGGCGCTTTTGGATATGGCATCGGCAATTGCTTACATCGTGCTTGCGATATCCGCAATGGGAGCACGCACCTTGCGAAAGAGGCTTAAAAAGGAAGGCAAAAGCCTGTCGGATCTGCAGGGAGGTGACGCTCTTGAATAAGGATTTCCACTACTACGGCACGTATTGCGCCGCTATCATAGCAGGCTACGGGCACGATGCCGCACTGGAGACGGCGTACAGTGCGCAGTTTACGGACACCTGCTCGTTGACCTACCTTAAAAAGACGGGCGCACCCTTAAATGCGGCTACCACACAGCTTCAATCGGAACTTATCAACGAAAGAACGGACATTGTGAGCAGGCAGCGTATCACAAGGATATGGTCGGCATTTCACTTTTTGCCTGCCGATCTTTATTCGCCCGTAAAGGGCGGAAAGCTTTACCGCAACAAGGCGCACCTTATATGCGGCTCCGACGGAGCGCTTGTAAAGGAAACGGTAGAGCTTGCAAAGGGGTGCGGACATCAGGCAGAGGGTCTGGCACTGCACGTACTTGCCGACACTTGGGCGCACAGAGGCTTTGCGGGGACTCCTTCTCTTGTGATAAACAATACGAACGACAATTTTTTTGCAATTATAGAAGAGGACGGCAGACCCGTGCGCAAAAGAATCGTTTTTCACGAGAACATAAGAGCGGGAGACGACCTTGATAATATGAAATATATACGAAGCGTGTATCACGCAAGCGAAAAATCGGTGATGAATTTAGGCCACGGCAGGGCGGGGCATCTTCCCGACTATTCCTTTGCAAGGTATGTGTATATGCCCGCTTGGGGCGGATATAAGGAGATATTTAAAGACAATCCGAACGAATATTACAACGCCTTTACACAGATGATATATGCGCTCAGGTATTTTAAAGGTGATATAAACAGTTTTGAAACGGGTGTGTACGACACGGAACTTGTAAAACCTTACGAAAACGAAATAACCGACATACTCACCAAAAGACAGCTTGATGCAAGCGAAGACTGGAAAAGGCTTGGAGAGCGTCTTTCGGGAGAGGCGATACCTTCTTTTGATATTGACGCATACACAAGGGAATATGCCATAGCATCCGAAAATGCGAAGGCAAAAACAGCCGCGGGCAAATTTTTTCAAGCTGCCATAAAGCAAAAAAGCATGGTGACGGAGAGGATATTTACCTCGGGCAACCTCCTTGCCGGATTTAGCAAGCGTGTGGGAGGTGAGGGATAATGACGGTGATAGACCGTATCAAAAGAGTTATAGGCGGGCTTGTGATGATAGTTTTTTCGCTGTCATACGCACTTTATCCGAAAGAATCCCTGCCTGCCGTAAGTTTCTTGCTTTCCTTGGGTCTGCTTTTTACGGGAATACGGATGATATTTTTCTATTTGACACTTGCAAGGCACATGACGGGAGGGCTTAACATTCTTTTTCGAGGGATGTTGTTGCTTGATTTGGGGCTTTTTTCCGTTAAACTTCCCGAATTGCCGCTTATGTATGTTATGTTTTATCTTGCAGGCATAAATGCTTTTTCGGGCATCGCCACGGTATTGCAGGTGAGAGATGCCGTAAGGCTGGGTTCGCCCTCATGGAGATTGAAACTTTTGTTCGGCATATTGAACATTGTGACCGCACTTTTGTGTATACTGTTTTTAAATTCGGTCAGTCTTGCCGTTCTTACATATTCCATCGGTGTATTTAATTCGGGTGTGATACTCATAATACAGGCATTCAGAAAAACGGCAAGTATATATATACAATAACAGGTAAACACTTATCAAAGGGTAAAAATAAAATAGCGGGTCTCCCGCGGAAAGGATGTATATGAAAATCAAAAAAACTATCAAACCCTTTGCGGCACTCGTTTGCAGTGTTGCAATGGCACTGCCGCTTGCGGTAAATGTAGGTGCTGCCGAAAAAGACGAGTGGACGGTGCTTTTGTACCTTTGCGGTACCGACCTTGAAAGCAACACCGCTGCCGCCACCTATAACCTTGCGGAAATAGCCAAAACCGTGCCGAGTGACAATGTGAACTTTGTCATCCAAACGGGCGGAACAAAACATTGGATGACGAAGGAGTATATTGCGGAAACGGAGCTTGACCGAAAGCTTAACGCTCTTGTGAGCATTTTGGATGAAGTGGGATTCAAGGGTGAAAAAGTGGAATCCGCCAAAAAGCTGATAACTGCGATGATATATATGCTGCCGCAAGAAGAAGGGGCGGAAGAGATATATAACAGCTATCTTGCAAACAAGGAGATCATCGAAGGCACGGATTATACATCGGTATTCGGCGATAAGGCGATGTCGGTACTTGCCATCGGTTCAAGTGTGGGATTGGAAGAATATGCCGCAAAGTACATGCTCTATACACTCTACTGTATATATAACGACATACCCGGACCAAGGCTTGAAGAGAACCTTGCCGAGGAAGCTCCTGCCGTTGCCCCCGAGACCGAAGAGCCTGACGTGGCGGAAAAAGAGAGTGTCGTTTACGATAGCGGGTATTTTGAGAAAATAAAACAGCTATACGGCATGAACAAGCCCGATGAAAGCAAGTATTTCGGCAAGCGTGCGGTCTTTGCGTTCAATACGGACGAGACTGCGGCGAAAAAGCTTGCAAACATCGACCCCGACCCTGCCAAAATACAACGCTATGAATACAACAAAGACGGGTTCAAACTTGTAGACAGCGGTGCGCTTACCGATATGGCACAGAGCGAGACCCTTTCGGACTTTATCAAATACGGCGTGAAGAACTATCCCGCACAAAAATATATGCTCGTAATGTGGGATCACGGCGGCGGAACAGCGGGTGGCTTGATATGTGACGAGCTGTATGGGCACGCAGGTATGTCCATTGACAACATTGCCGATGCCATATCCGCCGCAAATATCAAGCTTGATGTATTCGTATCGGATGCCTGCCTTATGTCTACCGTGGAATTTGAACAAGCACTTGCGGACAACGTAGACTACATCATCGCCTCCGAGGAGATAGTGCCCGGAACGGGTACCGCCTATACCTCGTGGCTTCAATATTTATATGATAAGCCCACATGTACCTGTGTGGAATTCGGAAAGCATTTCTGTGCCTCAACATTCGATAAATATAAGGAGAATAATGACGAACGTTTTGTCACCTATTCACTTCTTTCCACAAGCAGCAACGACGAACTTACAAAGGCGTTCAATGCGCTTTTTGCCGCCTTACATAAGACACTTGACGATCCCGAAGCGTTCCACGATATAAGCTACTACACAAGACGCTCCGAATGTTATTATGAAAGTACGCAAGTTGACCTTTACGACTTTGCGAAAAATGTGGAAAAGTCGGGTTATTGTGTGGAAGAAGCCCGTGCGCTTATGGCTGCCATTGAAAAGACGGTGGTTTACGAGACTCACGGTGGCGGCCGTATCAATTCTCACGGTATCACATTCTACTATCCCGTGGAAAGGAATACGCCCAACATTGACGGATTGCTGAGATTTGACGAAAACTATGATTATATTGCATTTATCGACGCTATCAGAAGCGATTGGGAGGCTCCGAGCGAAGTCTACGAAAAAATCGGCTGGAGAAAGACTGATTATAAACCCACATATTCCTATGATACGGATGTGGTCGTGGAAAATGGCGAGATAAAGCTTAAGATCAATTCGGGCGATCTTGCGATAGACAGTATCAACGGCGAAGTGAACGCCCTGTTTGAAGAGGGGAAGGTGGAGCTTGGCGTGGATACCGCCATTGAAGATAACGGCACGAACGAAGTTATCGCGCGTTTTGACGGCAAGTGGCCTATGCTTAACGGAGAATTTTGCAGTATGTCTCTTAAAAGCGAAACCATTGAAAAGGCGATGTTCAGCATACCTGTTTATATCCCCGATCCCCTTTTCTTCAACGAAGAGATGCACTCCGTGTACGCCTCCCTTGACTACTACGATCCCGAGGGCAACGATGCCATTAACGAGGGCGAGTACAGCGTGGTAGGTATATGGGATCTGGAAGAACTCTATAACTCGGAAATGCCTTCAAGAGATTATATTTCCCTTGACAGTGTAAAAGACAGAGATATATACATAGTTCATTACGTGACAACGCCCACGGACAAAGAAAAACAAAAGCAGGTCGGCTCAAAGCTTGACCCCGGGAAGCTGCAAATAACCAGAGAGACCCTCCCCGAAGGTCTCTACTCCTACAGCTTCCGCATAACCGATGTATTCGGTAAGTCCACCACGACCGACCCCGTACTCATATATTGGGACGGGAAAACGAGTAAAGTGGTGAAATAATAAATAATCTTTAACATGCCGACGGCTGTGGGATGAGATACACCCCACAGCCGTTTTTTTTTCATAAGTACATAAATACGTTACATTCAAATTATGATCGTACCGTGCAATATCATTTTGTTTAAATAATGAGAATATAATAACCGATGTCTAACACCAATTTGTAGGGAACGACCTATTCACCGCAATGAAATGCGGACGGCGAAGCCGGCTTTTGCGGAGCAAAAGTGATAGACCTATGTGTCGTCCCGCAAAACCGACAGTTTCGGTACTCTACACATACCCCCATTTCCCCAAACTCAAAAAGGCTGTGAATAAGTTTTTGCCTTATTCACAGCCAAAGAAAGGAGGTACTATGACTTTATACTGTTATTCATCATTCATACATTCCGTTTACCCCTTCAATGCCTTGCTTGAATTTTTGCTTTACGCTTTCGGGGGCGGTTATTTTTACGGATGTGCCGAGGGCGTACAGCCAGCCGAAAAACTGGTCGCTTACCGCTACCTTTACGGATGTTTGTGAAATGCCCTCTTTTTTTGTTGGGATTATGGGGATATCTTTTCCGAAACGGTCCAGAAGTATGCCCGCGATCTCGTTTTTAAATTCAAGGGTGACGGCGGTAACTTCGCCGCCGAACATACCGAAATTTATTGTGGCATAGGCAGCCATGTCGAAATCTTCAAAACATTCTCTTCCTTCGTTCTTTTCTTCCGTTATCGTTATCAGGTTCATTTTGTCCACACGGTAGTGTTTGAGCTTTTTTGCATCCGAGTCGTAGGCGATGAGGTAGTAGTTTTCATTGTTCCATGTGAGCGCCCAGGGGCTTACTTCGTACATTTTTTCTCTTCGTTTTTCCATCTTTTTTTCGGCAGTCCAGCGCAGATATTCAAATCTTATTTTTTTGCCTTCCGAAATGGCGGTGTGCAGATCGTCGATTATGTAGTATATGCTTTCGTTCATGGTCTTGACTCTGCCGTGTACCACCACCTGCCTTTTAAGACTTCCCGCCTCGTAAATGCTTGCAAAGCTCATAAGCTTTTTAATAAGTGCATCGCTCTTTTTTTCGGTGATAAATTTTGATGACTGTATCGCATCTACAAGCAGCTTAAGCTCCGCAAGCTCAAAATGCTTCTTTACCACACGGTATATGTAGCCCCTGCCGTATTTTTCGCCTTCTATCTCTATCCCCATTTCGGACAGGGTAGCCATATCGTTGTATATGCTCTTTCTGTCGGCGCTCACACCGTATTCGTTAAGCTTATCTATTATTTCCTGCATACCGAGGGCGTGTGTCTCATCGGTATATTCAAGCATTATTTTTGCAAGGTAATACAGCTTGACCTTAAGCTTGCTTCCTCGTGCCATAGGCTTTACTCCTTGTCATCATCCTTTATCAGCCTGCAAATTACCCCTTTTTGAGTTATCGCTATTATTTTCCCCTTAGCCCTTTTGCCGAATCTGTCGTAAAGTCTTCCTGCGCTCATGCTTTCCCCGAGCACGGTGTGTACGCTGTTGGCAACGTGACCTATGATGCCGAGCCCTTTCAGCTTAACGGCAATGGCTTCATTGTCGTACTTGTTGTCGGGCTCTTTTTTAAGAATGACCGTGTGTCCCTTCTTGACTACATCGGTACCGTAATAATAGTTCATTCCCGTGATAGTGAAGTATGCCTTCATAGCTCATCTTCCTTTCTGATTGAATTATTTGCTCCGTTCTTTCCTGTAAGTATATAATACCATACAATGTGTCCCATAAAAATACCTCGATCAAGTATTTTGTGAAT
The DNA here is from genome assembly GCA_946630405.1 of uncultured Clostridia bacterium. Lineage (GTDB taxonomy): Bacteria > Bacillota > Clostridia > Lachnospirales > CAG-274 > UBA3680. Next base: position 6,706 of record CAMOYW010000048.1, read on the forward strand.
TTTTTAAAATTTTTTTTATAAGTTGCATATTTTTCCTTTAT
>CAMOYW010000049.1 GCA_946630405.1 uncultured Clostridia bacterium
CGGTGACATTAGCCAAATATGCGAATGATTAATTAAATCAGCGGTTCCTTAAATCCAAATATTTCTACGATGAATCAGTAAAGCCTATAATTTTCGATATCTTGTAATGTTAAGTAGTATACCCATACTCATAAGCATTGCTATCAGCGAAGAGCCGCCGTAGCTTATGAAAGGAAGGGTAACACCCGTGTTGGGGATCGTGTTGGTAACGACCGCCATATTTATGAGAGCCTGAATGGCTACCATGGTGGTCAAACCTACCGATACGAGCATGGAGAACATATTGTCTTTATGCTGTAAGGCGGCTACATAACCTCGCCAAACCAAAAGCACAAACAATACGGAAATAATAAATGAGCCCACAAGTCCCAATTCTTCGCATACAACTGCAAATATAATGTCGTTATGTGCCTCGGGGAGGAAACCGAGCTTCTGTCTTGAAGCGCCTGCTCCCAAGCCGAAAATACCGCCGCTCGCAACGGAATACAGAGATTGGAGTACCTGATAAGCCGTTGCCGAATCACTGCCCGCAGGGTTGCGCCATACTGCCACACGCTCCATTCTGAAACCTGCCGTCAGCACCAATATGAACGCTCCGAATGCCCCTATTGCAATTATGCCTAAAATATACCACCATTTCTTTGTAGCCACAAACATCATTGCTATGGCAATTGCACACAAAACTATGGCAGTAGAAAGGTTTTCCTTTGCTATAAGCACAAGAGGCAGGGCAAGTACCGTGATGTATTTTGCGGTGCCCGACAGGGTGTTTAGCAAGTTCTTATCCCGATATACCATTGTGGCAAGCGCCATTACCGTAATGGGCTTTGCAAACTCCGAAGGCTGAAGATTGAATCCGGCAACATTTATCCATCTTTTTGCACCGTTTATCTCTTCGCCTATAAAAAGCACAAGCACAAGAAGAATTACGATAGCAAAATAAAGAATTTTCACATACCGCATTATATTGGTGTGATTTATTTTTGAAATCAGCAGCATCGCCGCCGTACCGCAGGCGGCAAATATACATTCTTTTGTAAGAAAGCCGTAACCGCCTTGACCCTTGGCGTTTTTGTAGTCGGCATAGAAACTGGAGCTGAACACCATTATAATGCCCAAAAATACAAGCATTATCACGCAAAAAAGCAATATATAGTCCATTCCGCCCACTACTCCCATGGTACGGTACTCAACTCTTCTTCTGCCGTTAGGCTTATTCTTTCTGACCTTAGCCATAAGTCTACCTATAATTCTCTCGGAAAACTTTTTTCTTGATCAATTCAAAGCTTTCCTAACATAGTCCTTAAATATTTCTCCGCGCTGTTCGTAGGATTTGAACATATCCCAGCTTGCGCAGGCAGGGGAAAGAAGCACGCAATCGCCGCTTTCGGCATGTTCTTTGCACGCATCTATTGCCTGTTCAAAGGTGTCGCACACCTTGTACTCGTGTATATCCGCCTTTTCAAGGCTTGCTACGATCTTATCCTTTACCGCACCTATTACGGCAGTAAATTTAACTCTTCCCTTGAAATAGCTTATAAACTCATCAAATTCGGAACCTTTATCGTATCCGCCCGCAATTATACAAATAGGGGAACGCATGGCAAGCACTGCCTTTATAGAGGCATCGGGGTTAGTGCCCTTGGAGTCGTTATAGTACTTTACTCCGTTTACCTCAGCCACGTATTCTATTCTGTGTTCCACCGCTTTAAATTCACGAAGTACCTTTCGCACGGTGTCAATAGGAACTCCGAAAGCAAGCGTACAAGCTGCAGCAGCCATGGCGTTTTCCACGTTGTGGTCGCCGAGTATGTTAAGCTCATCTATATCTATAAGCTTTTCGTCAAAACCGAAAGCATTTACATATATGCTGTCTTTATCCGACCAAAGTCCGTCAACTTTTTTGCCGAGGCTGAAAAATACCACCGTGGCATTTGTCTTGCCCGCCATAGCTTTTGTAGCTTCATCGTTGGCATTTAATACACAGTAATCTTCTTTGGTCTGGTTTATATACACCCTTTCTTTTGCCTCAATATAATTTTCAAGGGTATGGTGACGGTTAAGGTGGTCGGGAGTTATATTGAGCACCGCACTCACCTTAAGGTGCATTTCAAAGCTCGTTTCAAGCTGAAAACTCGAAAGCTCTGCCGCAACCGCACCGTCAGACGGTATGTCAAGCACCTCATCGCAAAAGGCATTTCCGATATTGCCCACAACGAAGGTGTTTTTGTTATATTCTTTTAATATATCGCCCACAAGCGTAGTGGTCGTGGTTTTCCCGTTTGTTCCCGTAATACCTATGGCAGGTGCCTTGCAAAGCCTGAATCCAAGCTCCGTTTCGCCTATCACCTCTATGCCTGCTTCCCTTGCCTTAAGCACAAAAGGAAGGTCTGCGGGAACACCCGGACTCATAACGATAAAATCAAAATCAGTTACAATATCGTCGGGATTCGCACCGAGATAAAGCTCTATGCCTTCATTTCTGAGGTCACTGCATATATCTCCGAGTGCTTCCTCATTCTTACTGTCTTGCAGTGTGACGAGACCGCCGAGTTTTTTGAGCAGTTTTGCTGCGGATATACCGCTTTTTGCCATTCCGCACACAAGTACTTTTTTATTATTGATCTCCATTTTTACACCCAAATGTATTGGCAGGCAAGTGCCGCACAGACACAAGCCACCGCCGTAAATATCCAAAACAGCTGTACGACTTTAATTCCCGGCATACCGCCAAGCTCAAAGTGGTGGTGAAGGGGAGCCATCCTGAAAATCCTCTTTCCGTGAGTGAGCTTGAAATAGCCCACTTGAAGTATTACACTCACACTTTCACACACATAAATGATACCCGCAATAACAAGCATGAGGGGCATTTTGGTTATAACCGCAACACTTGCGACCAAACCGCCCAAAGCAAGAGAACCCGTGTCACCCATAAATACTTTTGCGGGGTGGGAATTGAAAAGCAAGAATCCCAAAAGCGCACCTATTGCGCCGGAAGTTACGGGAGAAAGTCCCTTGCATACCGCAAAGCACACAGCCGTAAAAAACATCATCACAAGCACCGTTACGCCCGAAGCAAGTCCGTCAAGTCCGTCCGTAAGGTTTACTGCATTTACGGTCCCTACCATCACAAAAAAGAGGAAGGGAGCGTAAAGTATGCCCAGATCGAGTGTGCCGTTGTAAAACGGTATATAAATATCGGTACCGATCTTTTTTATGTTTATAAGGTAAACATAAAAGCAAGCCGTTACCACCAGCTGAAATACTATCTTTTGCCATGCACGAAGTCCGAGGGAACGCTTTTTGACCACTTTAATATAGTCATCGGTAAAGCCCACAAGTCCGTAAGCAAGAGTTATGACCACTATCGTTATGGCATCGGAAGAAAATCTTCCGAATACAAGAGCGGATATAACAAAGGCGATAAGTATCATTATACCGCCCATTGAAGGTGTGCCTTGCTTTTTAAGATGGGACTTTGGTCCGTCGTCTCTGACATTTTGACCGAAATTTTTTAATCTCGGTATAACGACAGGACCGAGCATCGCGGATATGATATAAGCCGTAACGAGAGAAGCGCCCGTTAAAAATATGTTATTCATTTTTAAGAGCCTCCGTTATACGTTCAAATTTCATTCCTCTTGATGCCTTTACAAGTACGGTGGTGCCGTTTTTAATTATTTCGTCTTTTTGCGCAAGGAACTTGTCAACGGTCTCAAAATACCATGCGGATACTTTCTCACTGCAAGCATCGTACATTGCCTTGCTTTCTTTGCCTATACATACCGTGGGTATGCCCTTTTCCGCTGTATATTCGCCCACTTCCGCATGAAGCTTTTCGGAAAAGTCGCCGAGTTCGAGCATATCGCCGAGTATGGCAAGTTTATCGCCCTTCACACCCGCAAGTACATCTATACCTGCTTTTGCGGATACGGGATTTGAATTGTACACATCGTTTATTATCGTGATGTTATCAAGCTTGATAATATCCATTCTCATCTTGGTGGGCTTGAACTCTTCGATGCCCTCTTTGATCTTATTAAAGGAGATACCGAGTTCATGTGCGACCCCCGCCGCCGCCATAGCGTTATATACCATGTGCATACCCGGCACGGGAATATTTACGGATATTTTTTCGCCGCCTATATGTATTGTGCAGGAAATACCGTCAAGTCCGTTTTCTTTAATGTCGTCGGCGTAAATATCGGCATTTTTATCCTTTACGGAGAAAAACCTGACATTTGTATACTTATCCTTTATGGTGCAAAGCATATCGTCATCGCCGTTCACTATTTTCGCTCCGTCCGCCATAGACTCGAATATTTCGCACTTTGCTTTAAGTATGCCCTCTCTTGAGCCGAGATTTTCTATATGAGATACACCCACATTCGTTATTACGGCTATGTCGGGGCAAGCTATGCTCGTAAGGTTTGAAAGCTCTCCGAAATGGTTCATGCCCATTTCGATGACCGTCGCCTTGTCCTTTTCGGTCAACCTGAAAAGCGTAAGAGGCACTCCTATGTCGTTGTTGAAATTACCTTCCGTTTTAAGAGTTTTAAATCCTTTTGAAAGTACCGCCGCAATTATGTCCTTTGTGGTGGTTTTCCCCGTAGAACCCGTAACGCCCACGGTCTTTACTCCGAGAAGTGCTTTATAAAAGCGTGCAATATCTCCGAGTGCTTTTCTTGTGTCCTTTACAAGCACATAGGATTCTTCGCTCTTTATTTGCCTGTTCGAGAGAAAAGCAAATGCGCCCTTTTCGATCGCCTTGTCTATAAATTCATGTCCGTCAAAGTTTTCGCCTTTGATAGGCACGAAAAGCATACCTTCCGATATCGTTCTGGTATCCGTAGATATGCCGTTTATTTCAATATCTTCGCCGAAAAGGGTACCTCCCGTAGCTTCGGCGATCTGTTTCAATGTCAATATCATCCAAGTGCCTCCTCGGCAACCTCATAATCATCAAAATGAATGGTTCTGTCTTTGAATATCTCGTAATTTTCGTGACCCTTGCCCGCTATCACAACGGTATCACCCTTTTGAGCGAGGGCAACGGCTCTGAATATGGCTTCACGCCTGTCCACATACATTTCGTAACGGTCGGCAGTTTTTTTGGTGCCCTCTTCGACCATTTTAAGTATGTCCTCGGGTTCCTCGGAGCGGGGATTGTCCGATGTGATGACCGCTATATCGCTAAGTCTTCCCGCTATCTCTCCCATGATGGGACGCTTTGTTTTATCTCTGTCGCCGCCGCAGCCGAATACGGTAATAACTCTGCCCGAAGTAAACTCTCTGACTGCGTTAAGTATGTTTTCAAGTCCGTCGGGTGTATGTGCGTAGTCCACTATCACATTTATGCCCCTGTTGTTGGGCACTGCTTGTATTCTGCCCGGTACGCCTTTAAGAGAGGATATCCCCTTTTGTATGTCGCTTACGGATATTCCCATTGAATATGCCGCCGCGATCACACCGAGTGCATTATATACGCTGAATTTACCGGGAACGGAAAGGGTAAAATGCACCTTCTCGCCCTTTATGTCGCAGTCAAATTCCGAGCCGCCTGTCAGATACACTATGTTGCTTGCCTTAACATCGGCATCTTTTTCGATACCGTAGGTCGTTATTTCGCAAGTCGCATTTTTCATGATGCGATCTGCCCACGGGTCGTCTATATTTATTGCGCCTCTTTTGCACATTTTAAAGAGTTTTGCTTTTGCGTCACAGTATGCTTCCATGGTTTTGTGGAAGTCAAGATGATCTTGTGTAAGATTTGTAAAAATGGCGGTATCAAAAGCTATGCCTTCGACCTTATCAAGCTCCAAAGCATGGCTTGACACTTCCATTATCGTGTCATTCACTCCTTCGTCCGCCATGAGCGAGAGCATTTGGTTAAGCTCCACCGTGTCGGGTGTGGTACTTGTGGCAAAGGGTATATCACGCTTTTTACCGTCTATCCTTATCTCTATCGTGCCTATTACAGATGTCTTTCTGCCTATATTTGCAAGCACCGACTCCATAAAGTAAGTGGTGCTCGTTTTGCCGTTCGTGCCCGTCACACCTATCATTCTGAGCTTTTTGCTCGGCTCTCCGCAAAGCTTTGAAGCAATGGAAGCAAGAGCGAGCCTGCTTTTTTCTACCCGGTATACCGTCATCCCTTCCGGAATGTCTTTCACATCCTCTTCTATGATAACGGCTCTTGTGCCTTTTTCGTATGCTGAGTTGATAAAGCTGTGTCCGTCAACGGTAAAGCCTTTTATACACACAAACAAAACGCCGTCGCCGGCTTTTCTTGAATCTATGGTAACACTTTTTATATCTGTATCGGGATCGCCGCAAACAAGCACGGCACCCGTGTTTTCCGTTAGTTTATCGAGTTTCATATAGAATTCTCCACAGGGAACAAAGGCTTCGGCGGTTTTGCCGAAGCCTTTTTAAAAATCGATCAAGCCTTAAATTTCTCAAGTGCCTCGGACACTCTCTCGAAGGATGCATCGTTATGAACATCAAGACGAAGAGGTGAGCTGATATCAAGTGAGAAGATACCCATAATGGACTTTGCATCGATAACGTATCTGTCGGACACGAGGTCGAAGTCGCCGTCAAAAACATTGATGGTATTTACAAATTCCTTAACCTTATCGATGGAATCGAGCTTAATACTTAAAGATTTCATAATGTATACCTCCTATTTTTTATATACACCGTAATAATACCCTTTATTTGCCGATTTGTCAAGGGAAACCG
>CAMOYW010000050.1 GCA_946630405.1 uncultured Clostridia bacterium
ACGGTGGTGTGAGAGGTCGGCTAATCAATTAATGGTTAGCCTCCTACTCGATTGTAATGATTTGTTATGCGGCGTTTTCAACAATGTAAGCATTGCTGTCTGTTTTTTTAATGATCATTTGCTTTTTATTTTCATCCCGATTTACCGTGTATCCGAAATTTTCCGCAATAAATTCGATTGACAGCATCATCCTGCTGTTTATTATAACAGGGGGCGTATCTATCTGCCTGATCTCATTGTTGAAATACACAGTGTTATTGTTTACGGTAAGTACGATATTCCGTCCGCTATTATCCGTAACTGTTGCTGTTTTTTCAGAACCGTTCCACTGTACATCACCGCCAAATGCTTCAACTATTGCTCTCAGCGGCACAAATGTTTTGTTATTGATAACAACGGGAGCACAATCAAGTTTTACCTCGGTCATGTCTATCGTCATAATATCATTTCCTACCTGCATGATTATTTCTGTATCTTTTTTTACGGGATCGTTAGGCGTATTGCCGTCATTATTTTCCGATATGTTATCCTTCGATACCGAATCATTATGGCTTGATTTTTCGTTGTTATTTACTATCGTACCTTTATGACTTGAGTGTCCTGTGCTGCCATTACCGTTTTTGCTTTCTTTAGAGGTTTCTTTTTCGGAATGACTTTCGATATTGTGTTCTGTGGACATCTCTTTTGTGGTTATCTCAGAAATGCTTTCCTGCTGCGGGTTTTCATATCTTAAACTATAGCCGATATTATAGAGTATCTTATCCGAATATTGATTATCATTCAATTCATATATATCAACGGGAAGTTTACCCTGCGGCTCTATATAATTGAATGCTGCACAAATAGCCGCTGTATAACCCGGACCGTAGGATTGCGTTTCGCCATCAAATTTTGTAGGCATCGACGGCATATTTTTCGAGCTGTAAACGGCAAAAAGTGCATCCGCATTTTGATATCTTGCCACATCGTAAGGCATATACATACTCATTACGGCAGAGGGAATATTATTGTCTTTTGCATAGGATAATGCCGCATTAATAAATTTCACCGCATTTTCGCTTGTATCTATATTCTTTAAAGATGACATTTCATTACAAACGATCATATATTTTGCACCGTTAACTTTATCTTTAAACTCATCAAATGAAGCGTCTTTAAACGAATATACTTCTATATTGGCATTTTCGGGTATAACAGTATTTTCCTTTAAAATTTGATTGCCGTATTTTACACCTTCCAAATAATCTTCGGAGGCTACAAATACGACCGCTTTTTCATTTTCATCCAATTTTGCAGGGAAAGCATTGTTATCATTTTTGAGCAAGGTGACGGCTTTTGCTCCTATTTCAAGCTCTCTTTCGTGATGTTCTTTACAGCCGACAATATTTTTGGCATCTTTTATCTTTTGTTCCACATCCACATTATATTCGGAAAGCCCTTTGCTAAGCTTTAAAGCAACTATTCTTTCTGCCGATTTTGTTATAGTATCTTCATCGATTTCATTGTTTTTTACCATATCGGCAATTGAATTTATATACTCATCTATTTTGGCGATTTCCTGCTCATTCATCATATAAAACGGTATAAGCAGCAAATCTACATCGGCATTTATTGCAAGCTTTGCGGTATCCTCAAGAGTAAAATGATTTTTTATTGAGGCCATGTCCAGTGAATCGGTAACTACAACACCGTTATATCCCATATCTTTACGCAGAACATCTGTTATCATGGTTTTTGAAAGTGTTGCGGGTAAACTTATTTTTTCTCCGGTCTTTATGGAAGTATAAGTTTCTTTTTCTATTTGCGGAAACTGTATATGTGCCGTCATTATTATTTCGCTGTTTGCTTCAATGCCTCGTTTGAACGGTACAAGTTCGAGCTCTTTTAATTCTTTGTAGGTTTTGTCTATACAAGGCAACCCCGTGTGACTGTCGGTACCTGTATCTCCGTGTCCGGGGAAATGTTTAAGTGCGGTAATGATACCTTCTTTATGAAGCCCCTCTATAAAAGCTTCACCCATATCCGCAACTATATTCGGGTCGGAGGAAAATGAGCGAATATTGATAACGGGATTATTCGGGTTATTGTTTACATCCATGACGGGAGCAAAATCAACATTAATTCCGACTGCACTCAATTCTCTGCCCATTATTTCGGCATATTCTTTTGTTATGTTTTTATCATTAAGTGCTCCTAAACTCATATTGCCGGACATGGATGTGCCTGTTGCCAGTCTTGCTACTCTTCCGCCCTCCTGGTCTGCCGCTATCAAAAGCGGTAAATTGCCGCCGCTGACAGAAGCGTTTTGCATATCGTCAATAAGCCTTATTGTCTGCTCTGTGCCATTTATATTTTGGCTAAAAACGATCACGCCTCCAAAACCATGATTTTTTATACAATTTCTCATAGCGTCGTTAAGAACGGGAACATCGACGATCTTACCGTCATTTTTCCAATATCTGAATGACGGCATAAGCATCTGAGCTATTTTCTGCTCAAGTGTCATTTCAGCTACTATCTCTGCCGCTGTTTTTGAGCCTCCGTCATTATATGTCAGAGCCGAACCCGATATCACAAAATCACTTACATCATTTGCATACGATATATGGTTGATCGTTCCAAACGTTACCGCGCCGATAAGCAATACGCTTAATACTTTTTTGAATTTATTCATCTTTATATCATTTCTCCTTAAAATAATGCTTTATTTTCGATGTATTGTATTTTGCGCATATATTATATAACGTTTTTCTAAAAAAATCAACTTAAACAATTTTTTTGAGAAAAATAAATGTCGTGATTTCAATGGAGAACCGATATAAGGGATAACATGTAGTATCATTGACCATATTAACTTTTCGTTCCTTTGGTCAATAAGAGTAAACTAAAACAAACAACAGCCTTGTGCCGATTTGCACAAGGCTGTTTAATGTTATTTTTCATTTTCTGTTTTTTTGATACTTATGCAAGCTATGCTCTCGAAATGTTTTGTCAAAGGACAGGGGGCAGAGAGTAGACCTGCAACGGAACTTATTTTTTCATATATTACCTTTATTTTACGATTTGTTCACAATAATTACACTTAATTTACCGTTTGCCGTATTGTATTTACATAAACGGTAAATTTTGATATTATTATAAAGAACCATCCAGCCGGTGGGATAACACCCACTCGTCCGTGCCCCTTGTTTCCCTTTCCTTATTTTGGCACGGACAATTAAGTTCGCTTCGGACTGTGCGTTTGTCCGAAGCTTTTTTTTATTCAAGTTCCGACATGTGTACAACAGCCTTGTTTTGCATGCTTTTTTTTATGTCGATTATTCTTTGGTTGGAAGAACCTCTGAAATTTAGGCTCGGATCTTTTAGTGAGAGTTCAAATCTTCCGTCCACAAGCACATCTATATTGTTTAGAATAGTGTCGGTATATGCCGTGTAGCGAACCCCGCCCTTTTTGAGGTCTGTGTCGAACGTGTAGCCCGTGTACATCCATATATCCTTTTTAGGATAGACTTCCTTGACCTTTTTGATAATTTCAGATACCGTTTCCTGATTTTCGGGCTCAAACGGCTCTCCGCCGAGTATTGTGAGCCCGTCGATATATTCGGGTCTCAGAGCTTCAATTATTTCGTTTAATGTGGCATCGGTAAAGAGTTTGCCGTATACAAAGGACCATGTTTCGGGCTGGAAACAGCCTTCGCAGCAATTCCTGCATCCCGATACAAAAAGGCTGACCCTTACACCGATACCGTTTGCAATGTCTGTTTTGTTGATTTTTCCGTAATACATATCTTTGAGAAATAGTAATATATGTTAAATTTGAGATACTCAAGCAACCCCTGATCTAATGGGTCATCCATTGATCAGGGCATTAATTGTTTGAAGATCTTTACATATATTTTTAAAATGGTTAAAAAGAATTTCTAAGGAAAAACTGAATAAATGGTGAAAAAACTTCAAAAAAATGGTCGCTCATGTTTGAAATTGTGCCGCAATTTTAGATTCCTGTGGACTGACTTTTTGCTTTGCAAAATGCAAGCTTATTATCGCGGTGATTTTTGCCGGAAAACCTTAATTTTATTATTCCTTTGAATTAAATCAGTGTTTCCCTGAGTAATATACTTATTCTATGCTTTACCGATATATTATAAGTGCATTACCCTCTCTTTGATCTCTTCCGTTCTTCCTTGATTCCAAAATTGAGTGCCTATGTAGCCGCAGGTGCGTCTTGCCACGTTTAATGTTTCTTGGTTGCGGTTGTGGCATTTGGGACATTCCCACACAAGCTTACCGTCATCCTCAACTATCTGTATCTCACCCGTGTAGCCGCACTCCTGGCAATAGTCGCTCTTGGTGTTGAGCTCGGCATACATAATGTTGTCGTAGATGAATTTCATTACCGAAAGGACGGCTTTAAGGTTGTTTTCCATGTTGGGCACTTCCACATAGCTTATGGCACCGCCTGTTGAAAGTGACTGGAACTGACTTTCAAATTTAAGCTTTGCAAAAGCGTCTATTTTCTCGGTAACATGTACATGATAGCTGTTGGTGATGTATTTTTTGTCTGTCACGCCTTTAATTATGCCGAATCTTCTCTGAAGACATTTTGCAAATTTATATGTCGTGCTCTCTATGGGTGAGCCGTATATGCTAAAGAATATATTTGACTCGCTCGTCCACTGCTTGCAAGCCTCGTTCATGTGTTGCATCACTCTTATGGCAAAGGGAGTTGCCTTGGGATTTGTGTGAGAAAATCCCGTCATATACCTGACGCACTCGCAAAGTCCCGCATAGCCTAAAGATATTGTGGAATATCCGCCGTAAAGGAGTTTGTCTATGGGTTCGCCTTTTTTAAGCCTTGCAAGAGCTCCGAATTGCCAAAGTATGGGTGCAGAGTCCGAAAGAGTGCCTTTTAATCTTTCGTGTCTGCACATAAGTGCCTTATGGCAAAGTTCAAGCCTTTCATCAAATATCTTCCAGAACTTATCGTAATCTCCGCCGGAAGAAAGTGCAACGTCCACGAGATTTATGGTCACAACTCCCTGATTGAATCTTCCGTAAAACTTGTAGTTGCCGTTTTCGTCCTTCCAGGGATTAAGTGCGCTCCTGCAACCCATAACGGGGAAACAGTTGCCCTCTTTAAGTTCCTTCATCTTCTTTTCGGAGATATAGTCGGGTACCATACGCTTTGCGGTGCATTTTGCGGCAAGCTCCGTAAGGTAGTAGTAGGGCGAATCTTCGTGTATATTGTCTTCTTCAAGTACGTATATCAGCTTGGGGAATGCCGGAGTTATAACGGCACCCGCTTCATTCTTAACGCCGAGATAGCGTTGTGCAAGCATTTCTTCTATAATGAGGGCAAGGTCTTTTTTCTCCTGCTCGTTTTTCGCCTCGTTAAGGTACATGAATATGGTAAGGAAAGGTGCCTGACCGTTTGTGGTCATAAGGGTAATGACCTGATACTGTATTGTCTGTATACCTTTTTCGACCTCTTTGCGGAGTCTTTTTTCGGTAACGGATGCGATCTTTACAAGGTTCATTTCCGCACCGAGCTCTTTTGCCTCTTCTATGACCTCTTTACGTATCTTTTCTCTTGATACCTGTACGAAAGGAGCAAGGTGGGCAAGGCTCACGCTCTGACCGCCGTACTGATTGCTTGCGACCTGTGCTATTATCTGCGTGGCGATATTGCAGGCGGTGGAAAAGCTGTGAGGCTTTTCTATCATTGTTTCGCTTATGACAGTGCCGTTTTGAAGCATATCTTCAAGGTTTACAAGGTCACAATTGTGCATATGCTGAGCAAAATAATCCGAATCGTGGAAGTGTATGATACCTTCGGCATCCGCTTTTACTATCTCGGGAGGAAGTAGGAGCCTTTTGGATATATCTTTGCTCACTTCTCCTGCCATATAGTCACGCTGTACCGAATTGACGATAGGATCCTTGTTGGAGTTTTCCTGAAGAACTTCTTCGTTGTTACATTCTATGAGTGAAAGTATCCTGTCGTCGGTGGTGTTTGACTTACGCACAAGTGAACGGGTAAAGCGGTAGCGCACATAGCCTCTTGCTATGTCAAATGCTCCCGTTGCCATGATCTGGTTCTCTACCATATCCTGTACTTCCTCGACGGAAACCGAGCGGTTCATTTTACGGCACTTATACTCTATGTAGTCGGCAATTTCGTTTATCTGCTCTTTTGTGAGCATGGGTTGAGCTGCGGCATCGTTTGCTTTTGTGATGGCAGCAACAATCTTTGCGGAGTCAAATTCGACCTCCGAACCGTTTCTTTTAATGATCCTCATAACAAATGCCCCCTGAATAATTTGATTGTTTTATATATTTTACAGCTGTTTAAAATATTTTTTCGTGCTCACTTATAATACTACATATTGTGATTTTTGTAAAGGGTAAAACTAAATATGCCAAAAATGTAATATTCATGTAAAAATGTGGTCAAAAAATTAACTATTACGGAATAATGCGAATTTGCAAGTTGACAAGTGTTTTATATTGAATTATAATTATAAAGATGATTAAATAATTAGTTTAAATCTAAGGAAACACTGACTAATTCGCTTGAAGCAGATTTGAGATAATGTTATCGCAGACAAGGAAAAGACCCGAAGACATAGCCAAAAGCTATGTTGAGGGGATTTGACGCAGTATGCGGTAACAGTAGCCAAATATGCGAATGATTAATTAAATCAG
>CAMOYW010000051.1 GCA_946630405.1 uncultured Clostridia bacterium
CGCTCATATCCGATACGATGTATTGAATTGCTTGAGAAGCCTTTGCCGCCTCTGGCTCGATAAGAAATCCGTTTTTGCCGTTCTCTACGAGCTCACCCATAGCTCCCTTGTCAAAAACCACGCACGGGAGCCCTGACGCCATTGCTTCGATCAGATTGATTCCGAAGCCTTCTTCCCATTCGGGAAGATGAATAAAGAAATCCGCTTTTGCAAGTCTTTCGGGAATGGTCCTTTTTTTGACTGCTCCGAAACTTGATACGGTATGGTCGAGTATGTATGGTTTCATCATTATACCGTTGTTTGCAACGGCACTTGTCAGCATACACATGTAAAGCGGCGATACAAGCGTCTTACCCTGACCTATTGACGTTTCCGCAAGCTCGTTAATGTCGGAGTTTTCACTCAAACCAAATACCGCCTTACTGTACGGAAGAGGAAAATCAAGGGGAGAATCAAACATTGCACCCCTTGCCGTATTTATAAGATTGTTATTCCCTATTTGAAGTCCCACATCTACGAAGAAGGTATTGCAGCTTTGCGCAAAAGCGTGCTTGATGTCGACATTCCCGTGGGCGTTTGAATTAAAGCAGTGAAGGACGGAAAAGCCCACCTTCTTGCTTCCCGTACAGGCGTAAACATAATTCGCAAGTGCGGGGTCGGTTTGCAAAACGGACATGGAAGTGATGATCTTAAATGTAGAGCCGGGAGGGTAAAGCCCTTGTGCGGAACGGTTAAGCAAAGGAGTGTTCACCTCATCGCTTATAAGAGCGTTCCAGTTTTCGGAGACCTTATTTGAGTCAAAGGCGGGATTTGAGACCATGGCGACGATTCGCCCCGTATCGGGCTGAGCGACCACGACCGAGCCTCTTTTGCCTGCAAGCTTTTTTGCCGCAAGCTGCTGAATATCGTCATCTACCGTCAACACAACGGTATCACCTTTTATGTCCTCACCGGTCAAAGCATTTTTGGCTCTTTGAAAAAGCTCAAAGCTTACCGTTTCAAGCTCAAAATTATACGCCGACTCAACTCCCGACTTACCGTTTACGGTATAGCCGAGGATATGGGAATAGTTTCCCGACGTGGGGTAACTTCTTTTATAGCCCTCTCCTTCTTTTACACTTTTTACAAGGGTGTTTCCGTTTATATCCTGAATTTCGCCCCTGCAGATCTCTTCAGCACTCATTGAGAGCCTGGGATTCATGGAATTGTTTACAAATTCTTTGGAATCCACAAGACAGAGCTTTAAAAGATAGATTATGATCATCAAAAATAAAAGAGTATATACCACAAACACTCTTTTTATGGCTTTTTTCATGGTCTTCGCCTCCTTTTGGGAGGTTCGGATTCGGCTTCCTCTTCAAGTTCAAGTTCAATAGCCTCGGCTTCGAGCCTGTTATGAGTGTGTGTAAATATCCATTCTATCATTCCTATGAATATGTAACATACCACAACGGAAGTACCGCCGTAACTTATAAAGGGAAGTGTAACACCCGTAAGCGGTATAAGCTTTATAACGCCGCCCACTATGACAAATGTTTGAAATGCAAGCATAGCGGTCAAACCGGCACACAAAAGAGATAAAAACCTGCTTTTGCTTTGCATTGCGCCTCTTGCGCCTTCAAGAAATACGGTTATATATACTATCAAAAGCCCTATTGAGAAAAGCACGCCGAATTCCTCGCATATAGCCGCAAATATAAAATCTCTCTCCACAACGGGAATCTTAAGACAATATCCTCTTGAAAGTCCGATACCCGTTATACCCCATGTGGTAATGGCGAAAAGAGACTGTGCCACCTGATAGCCGCCGCCCGATATATCCGCCCACGGGTTTATCCAAGCTTCAACTCTCACACGTATGTGGGAAAATATTTTGACTGCCACGGAAAAGCCCAGACCGAGCAAACCAAGCCCCAAAAGAGGATAAACCGCATTATTCGTGGCTATATAGACAACGACCATATATGCCATAAAGAATATGACGGCGCTGCCCAAATCTCTTTGCACTATAAGCAAAAGTACGATCATAGCGGTTATGACGGTAGGAGCTAAAAGTGATTTAAAGCTGCTTCTTTTTGCGAGAGTTCCCGATATGTAAGTGATGTAAAAAAGCTTTACGATCTCCGAAGGCTGAAAGCTGAATGAGCCTATTTTGAGCCAGTTTTTAGATCCGAATTCACTTCTGCCGAGTATAAGCGTGGCTGAGATAAGTCCCAAAGAAAGTATCACATAAAGCACCGAAAACCTGTCTATCCTCGGTGAATTTTTAAGGATAACGGGTATTAATAAAAGAAGCACCATACCGATCGCGACAAAGATGATCTGTCTCCACGCAATTTCCGTATTGAGCCTATAAAGCATCACAAGCCCGATATCCGTCAAAAAGAACACGCAGTTATACATCAAATGACTTGCACCCTTGTATATTATCTTTAAAAGCGTGCTTGAAAGTACAAGCATAAACAAAACCAATGCACAATAAACTATGCTTTTGGTCATGTCGCTTCCCGTCATTATAAGCACGACACTTGCGTTTATGTGAAAAAGATATATACATATCCTCTGTGTCGCAAGCTTATAGCCGACTTTGTTCTCATCGTCTCTGTTTATGCTTATACCCACGGAATTTAAAATAAATACGGCAATATATGCAAGAAAAAGATAATTGGATAATATTATAAATACATCTACCAATATATCACCTCACTGTATGGGAAAGTCAAAATGACCGTGAATATGCTTTTCGCCTTTTTTATGATAAGTTTCATCACTTAACCATTCTTCCGTTATCGCCCTGCACTTTTTCTCATCCTCAACGGTAAAAACAAGGCGTAAAAATTTCGCTCCCATATTTTTAAGCTTATCTTTAAAATCCAAGGCGTTTACGACGGGTGACATTATTTTGGCAAAACATTCGTCGCAGTTTCTTTCTACCTTGTATTCCTGCCCCATTCTGTCTTTTAGCCTGTAATCGCCTTTGCTGCCCTTGAGAGAGCAATATTTGTTTCTCTTTTTATCGGCACAATATATGCCTACGGGACATTGATGCGTTATCATAAGCGGAAGAGAGCCGTATACGATAATTTCGCTGTTCTCATCTGAAATTTCGTTAAGTTCTTTAATGTCACATTCCGTGCTGAGAGTATACGAATCGGGATCGTAGTATTCTGATACCGCTTCTATACAGGCAGAATTCATTATATTAAAGCTATGGTCAAGCGCCGTTTTTACATCAAAGGCTTTATCGGTATGCGACGAGAGAAGTACTCCGTCTATATCTTTCGGAACGACGATCTTGTTAAGCTCTCCTCTGTGTATTTCGGGATAAGCAAAAAATACTTCCTTACCCTTTTCATGTGCGGCGGCTATATCATATTCGCTTGGATCCGGGGAATAGATACGCTTTATTTTATCGAACTCAAGGGCGATATTAAACTGCTCTTTTGTGCTTGCATACATACTGAAAGCCGTGTTGTCGTTTCTTTTTACGGGCTTTTTTTCATATACCGTATTTTCATCAAAGGGTACGGGTCTTAGTATTTTATTTTCAAGCTCTTCAATCGCCCTTCTTTTGATACCGTTAAGTGCCGAAACGGGGATAAATATATCTTCGTCCGCATTGACACTGACAGCGAAAGAAAAAGGCGTACCACCCGTTTTTTCAAGCCTTTGTTTTATTTCTTCGGAGCTTGTGGGTATATTTTGTGCCTCTTGTATCTTTTCGCCTTCTACGGATATATCATGAGCGGGGATCGTCAGTAAGAGGTTTTCGCCTTTTTTGGCGATACACAAGACTTCTATGCTTTGCTGTCTTGTTAAGGTATGATACTTCTTTCCGACTTCATCGGTAAGGGTCTTATCAAAGGTCCTGAATACCGGATCGCCTTTTTTAATGTTGCCTTTTATTTTTACAAAAAGCACGTCGTCCGCAAACTTGGAAATATTCGTGCCGCAATGTACGGGAGCTGACCATATCTCTATGCCGTCACCGGGTACAACGCTGTGATGAAGCTTGATCTGCGCAGTTCCGTTTTTATAGGACAAAACTTTACCTATCCTAAGCCCCGAATTTTTCTGGCTGTTACTCATCATCTCTTTTCCACCGAAGGAATCGAGATAGGAAGTATGTTCTCCGCCTCTTGAAAATATCTGCGTTATTTTATCTACATCTCTTTTATCGACGGAAAAATTGCCGCCAAGTCCATTATCAATGTACTTTCTGTAAAGGGAGGTAACGAGATAAACGTATTCGGGGGACTTCATTCTTCCTTCGATTTTAAGGCTGTCAAGTCCCGTTTCAAGCAATATATCCGTTTTTTCAAGGGTGGACATATCCTTGGGGGAAAGAAGATAACCCTTTGTTAATGTTTTGTCATCATTTAAAAGGCTGTACTCCATCCTGCATGGCTGGGCACATCTTCCTCTGTTTCCGCTCCTGCCGCCTATAAAACTGCTTAAAAGACACCTTCCCGAATACGCGACACATATTGCGCCGTGGATGAATCCCTCGACCTCAATATCTTTCACGGTTTCGGTAATATGTTTTATTTCGGCTGCACCGAGCTCTCTTGCAAGCACCACTCTGTCAAAACCGAGTTTTTTTATTGTACGCACCCCGTCAATACTGTGTATCGTCATTTGAGTTGAAGCGCTTATTTTAAGCGGTATATTGAATTTTTTAAGCAAATAAAAAAGCCCGAGATCTTGTACGATCACCCCATACACGCCGTATTTTACAAGCTTTTTTACAAATTCAAGTACGGGAGAGAGCTCTTTGTTTTTGTACAGAGTATTTACCGTAACAAAAACCTTTACACCTCTTAATTTGCATATTTTTGCAATTTCAAGAAGTCCGTCGTCATCCGGATTATCTGCAAATGCTCTTGCTCCAAATGCTTTTCCGCCTATGTATATTGCGTCACAGCCTGCATTTAAAGCGGCTGTGACACTTTCAAAAGAGCTTGTGGGTGATAAAATTTCGGGTCTTTTCATTGCTGTCGCTTTTCCTTAAATTATATCAGTGTTTCCTTAACCTTCTTTTAAGTTCGTCTACTTCTCTTCTAAGGTCAATATTTTCGGTCCTTATTTTCGCAAAAGCCGTTTGAAGCTGAGAATCCGTTTCGGTTGACTGGAAGGCTCTGAATTCCTTTTTTATAAGTTCATAATCATTTGTAATAGCGTCAAGCTTTTCGTTTGCTTCACCGAGTTCCGATGTGAGTTTATCTATCATATCGGTGCTTCCCGCCTTTGTAAGTTTAAGCTCCTCGGCGTGGCTTTGCTTGAGCTCTTCCATATTTTTAAGAAGTGTATCTTTTTCGGCTTCGGCAGCTTCAAGCGAGAGCCTTGTTTGCTTTAGCTTATACGCAAGCTCATCTCTTTCTTTATTTACGTTGTTGAGCTTGATGTTCTTTTCAGCACTTTTTTGGTTCAATTCGTTAAGCTGATTGTTTTTCTCCGCAAGCTTGTTGCTCAAAGTGTTAAGCTCTTGATTTTTGGAAGATATCTTTTCCGTAAGAGAGGAGATATAGTTGGACTTTTCCAAAACCTTCTTTTCGGCGGTCTCAACTCTCGTTTTTACGGAATCATAGTTTGTGCGTATCTCCGTTAATTCGCTGTTAACGCTTTCAAACTCGGTTTCCTTGTTGGAAAGCTTGTATTTAAGCTCTGCAAGCTCTTTTTCTTTTGTTTTGAGGTCGCTTTCAAGCACGGATATTTTTTTGTTGAACTTTTCGGTTTCCTCGTCATTTATGGTGTTTACAAGCTTTATATCCGTACCGTTTCCTTCAAGCTCCGCAACCTTTTGTCTTTCCTTAAAAAGGTCGTCGCTTATGTTGAGCGCAAGTATTATCGGAAAAAAAGAGCTCGTCATTATATTGGTGGAGCTTACCCTGTTAAGTTCTCTTAATTTATTGTCCACATACTCGGCAACTTCTTTTATATGCTCGCTGTCTTCACCCGAGAGCTTATATGCTTTGCCGCCTATGTTTACTTCGGTCAATTTATTAGCCATGTCTATACCCCTTCAATGTTTTTTCATCTTAATTATACACTATTTACGGGCAAATAATATTACATTTTCTTAAAATTTTCAAAATCGGTTCGTTTATGCTTTTATGACAAATTTCTTGAATATTTCCTTTGTACCCAGGGTATCAAATTCGACCGTAAGCTTTATGTCGTACCCTACATCTTCAACGGCTGTTATCGTTCCAAAGCCGAGTTTTGTGCTTTTAACTCTGTCACCCACCTTAAAATCGGTATCGGGAGCCGAATTTTTAACGGTGTTTACGGAATAAGGGGTTTTAAATTTCATGTCGCTTTTTGCCGTTTTATTGCTTTTACCGATCGAGGATGCGTGGTAGCCGCCGCTTTTTATCTCCGTCAGATATTTTTCGGGTATCTCCGTAAGAAACTTTGAAGGAAGGTTGTACATAAATTCCCCGTTATTTCGCCTTTGTGCGGCGTTTGTAATGAAAAGATTCTTTTTCGCACGGGTTATGGCAACGTAGCAAAGCCTTCTTTCTTCCTCCATAGCTTCGGGAGAAGGGTCTGTCATCGCTCTGTACCCGGGGAAGATATTGTTTTCAAATCCTGCTATAAATACGTTGTCAAATTCAAGCCCCTTTGCCGAATGTATGGTCATAAGGGTGACGCTGTCGGCGTTTTCGTTATATTTATCCACATCCGCCACAAGTGCAACA
>CAMOYW010000052.1 GCA_946630405.1 uncultured Clostridia bacterium
AAAGCTTCATCAGAGACTTTATCGCATTGGTGGTCTTCCCCTTGGATATCGCTTCAAGCAACTTACCGACGGTGATGAGTGTCACTATCATTGCGGCTGACTCAAAGTACATACCGTGTACATCTTCCATACCGCCGCCGAAAAAGCATACCCGCACAAGAAGCACACAACTGTACAAAAACGAAACACCCGAACCCATAGCTACAAGCGTATCCATATTGGGTGCAAGCTTAAGTGCGCTTTTCGCTCCGCTTATAAAAAATTTTCTGTTGATGATCAGTACGATACCTGCCGTTATAAATTCAAAAACACCAATAAAAATATGATGCGATATTCGCATACTCGAAGTAAGAGACTTTATTGCATCGTCTATCGCCTTGATGTGCATGCTTCCCATGGAAACAAGCATAAGAAGAGCCAGAAAAAAGACGGACAGCATCAGTCGCTTTGCAATCTTGGCTGTTTCCGCAGATGAATCAAGACTCTCGTCCGTTTTGGGCGATGCCCCATACCCAGCCGCTTCAATGGCGGATATAAGTTCGGCATCGGAAAACGAACCTTCGGCTATCATTGAATTTGTAAGCAGGTTGACCGAACAGGACGTGACACCGTCAACGCCCTTTGCAGCCTTTTCCACATGAGCCACACAAGCTGCGCAGCTCATACCGGAAATATTGTATTGTTTCAAAATATCCTCCTGAGTAGTGGTATATAAATAGACTACTATTGTTTAAGGAATCACTGATTTAATTAATCTTTCGCATATTTGGCTAATGTCACTGCATACTGCGTCAAAGCCGCTCAACATAGCTTATGGCTATGTCTTCGCGACTTTTCCTTGTCTGCAATGACATTATCTCAAATCTGTTTCAAGTGAATTAATCAGTGCTTCCTTAATAGTATACTTACATTTTAGCGAAGGACCCCTCAGTCAGCATTTCGACTGACAGCTCTCCTGTTAAGGAAGCTTTAATATAAATGTTACTCTTTCTTTTCTATATATACGATATGATCGGTTATATAAAACAATGAACCAATCATTCCCCTTCTTAATAGGGAAAAAGCTATATAGGCTATTATTTTCTTTCGCCGTACATCGTTTCAGCTTCGGCTATACCTGTCAGTTTCACCTTCACCAACTTGTTGGCAAGGTCTTCTTCGCTTTTACATAGTACTCTTATATAGTTTGTCGTATGTCCCGACCAATATCCTCCATCTTTGGTCTCAAACAGTACATTACACACCCTACCCTTGTGTGCGTTCAGAAATTCTTCGTTCAGCTCATCCGAAAGCGCCATAAGCCTTTTGCACCTGTCGGACTTTACCTTCGGTTCTGTCTGACATTTCATTTTAGCCGCTGGTGTTCCCTTTTTGGGCGAAAATGGGAATACGTGTATTTTATCAAGGTGGATCCTTCTTGCAATGCTCATGCTTTGCTCGAAATCCTCCTCACTCTCTCCCGGAAAGCCCACTATTATATCTGTGGTAAGTGCGCAATCGGGGAAGTATCTCCTGAGTGCATCAGCTGCTTGTATGTATTGTTCCCTTGTGTAGCGCCTGTTCATCGCTTTGAGCACTCTGTCACTGCCGCTTTGCAAGGAAAGATGAAAATGGTCGCATACCTTGGGAAGAGCAGACACACGCTTTAAAAAGTCCTCCGTCACAGCAAGAGGTTCCATGGAACTTAAACGTATACGCTCTATACCCTCTATCTCGTGTACACGCTCTATCACATCCGTAAGGCTCTCTTTACCCGTGTCAACTCCGTAGCTCGCCACATGTATACCCGTAAGCACCGCTTCTTTAAAGCCGTGTGCGGCAAGCCCTTTTATCTCGCTTACTATATCCGAAATATCTCTTGAGCGTATATTACCCCTTGCATAAGGAATAATACAGTAGCTGCAATAGCGATTGCAACCATCCTGTATCTTAATGTAGGCACGGGTACGAGACTTGATATTGCTTATTGTGAGCGACTCAAAGCCCGGTTTTCGGGAAATATCGGTAACGGCATTCACTACCTCGTCTCCCGAATTGTATTTTTCGGTCAATTCTACTATACTTGCTCTGTTTTGCGTACCCAAAACAATATTTATACCCTCAATACGGCTTACTTCCTCGGGAGCTACCTGAGCGTAACAACCGACGGCAACGACCGTAGAAAGGGGATTCGTCCTTTTGGCTTTACGTATCTGTTGGCGTGACTTTTTGTTACCCAAATTTGTCACGGTGCAGGTATTTATCACGTACACATCGGCAAAGTCGCCAAAATCTGTCACCTCGTACCCCGCTTTTTCAAACAGCTCACTCATAGCCTGGGTTTCGTACATGTTTACCTTGCAACCAAGCGTCAAAAATGCGACTTTCTTACACATTTACTTCACCCAATGTGCCAAAACATTTATTCATATCATTCACTATGTTTATATCTATCTCGTTCTTTTTAGCCATTTCCCGCATAATATCTATCGCCTTTTTATGAGATATGGGTGCTTTATAGGGGCGGGGTTCCGTAAGCGCCTGATAAATATCCAGGCACGCCATTATCCTATCCTCAAGGGTAAGGTCTTCAGCCTTAAGCCCCAAAGGGTACCCCGTTCCGTTGAGCTTTTCATGGTGATTGGTAGCCCAGCGTGTTATATCCTCAAAGCCGTCAATTTTGGAAAGTATCTCATATGTGGCAACTGCATGGCTCTTGATGTTGTCAAACTCCTTCTCGTCAAGCTTACCCCGTTTTTCAAGTATGTCGTTTTGTATCACAAGCTTACCTATATCATGCAATGCGGCAGACATATAGAAGCGATCCGCCTTGTCGTCGTCAAAGCCGTAATAGCTCGACATTATATCAGCCTTTTCGGCTGCACCTATACAGTGGCAACGGGTAAAAGAGGACTTGCAGTCAACTATATCGGCAAAAAATTCCGCTATGTTGTGTACCTCCTCTCTCGTATAGTCGTGCTCTACGGGAGGTACTATCTCTTTTAAAATATCTTCGGGTTTCTTGCTTCTGAAAAAGAGCAGCTTGTCGTAGGTGACAGCCTCCTTGAACAGCTCCACGCTCGTATTTGAAAACATCCTGCCGATCATGGACACAAGTCGGTCTATCATGGCTTTATATTCATCCTCTGTCAAGGTGAGTATATTCCACGTAACATCTACCGTGTCCGCAAGGTGTACTATCTGGCTTTTAATATTGGTTTGCAGAGCGTTCTTTTTAAAAGGTCCCGAACCGTCAGCATTCTCATGGTGGTGAAGTATTATCTTCTTTACATCCGTTCTAAACGGTATGAGAGATATGTTCCTTTCGCCTGCGGCAGAATGTTTGCTGCCGCTTATAAAGGACATATAATCTTCATCGTTGAGCATATCGGCTCGCTTTTTAAGCTCTTTCACATCCACTACATTACCCCAGGAATATTCCTCACGGGCATATTCCGTAAAGGCATTGTCGTGAAGCATCGCACAGCAGGTAAAGTCGGACAGTTCCTCGTTTTCAAGCCCCAATTCTCTTCCCATAAGGAACGACATATAGGCAACGTGCTTACCGTGAGCGGACTGTACGCCTGTCATCTCGTGCTCTACTATATCAAGAGCTTCGGAAAGAGAATACAGCATATCCGTTAAATTAATTTTCATAGTCATTCCCCTTTAAGTAAACACTGAAAAATAAGTAAAAGCAATATATTTTACCTATCCCTTACACCTACCACAACTATTCTTTGAGAGGTATCCGATACGTCACAGGTCACAAGAGAAATCACGTTGGCATCTTCGGGTATCTCACCCTCGCCGCAAGCATACAAAGAGCGAGCCTTAAGTCCCGATATAAATGCTCCTTTGTCCTCTCCGACGAGCATCGAAACATCCTCACCGTCCGCCTCATACACTGCAAATACGCTGTATCTAAAGCTTCCGCTTTCGGTATAGATGTAAAAATACGGATACCTTTTATAATATTTTTCACTTTTATAATTTATAAGCCGCCTGAACATTGAGCCGTCCTTCATGCTGTGACCGTACAATGCGGTGTGAAAGTCGCCGAAGTCGGCTGAATTTCCCTTATCCATAAAGATACAGCCCGCAAAGCTCCTGTTACCGTAAAAGGTCTTGTGCAGGTACTCCTCGTTGTCCTTACCCTTAACGATGGGGTAGCGTACACTACCGCCACAGGCACTTAGCCAGCCGCAGTAGTCGCCGTTCACTCTTTTAAGACCTGCGTGATCGACCTTTAAAGGAGTCTCCTCGTAAGGAAGTATGACCTCCTCTGTGGTGATCTCGCTATGCGTTTCTTCGGCTGTGCTCACTTCGACAGCCGCTTTCGTTTCGCCTTCGGTAAAGGCTTGGGTGGTGCTTTCCGTTTCCACAAAGGCTTCAAGCTCCCGATAGGATCTTTTGGCGGCGGAATACTGCATGGAATTGTAGATAATGTAGCCAAGCGCTCCAAAAAACACAATACACGAGAGTATTCTAATGACCCTATACCCGTTCATATATTATTCGACCTTTTCTATCTCGTCGTCGGACTGTACGTTACCCGAAGCGGTATGAAGAGCCGTATATATCTTTAAATACATATCGTAAGCCTGCGACTCCTGTACGTTACCCGTTTCGCCAACTTCGGGGACATCCTCGTTTTTAATGGTGTTGAAACGCTCAATAAAGCGGTTCATATCCTCAAATGTGAGAGGAGAATCGGGTGAAAATCTGTTATCTCCCGTTCCCACGGTAAGACCTACAGCTCTTGCTGCGGTAAGCTCTTTAACATCGGGAGCATCCGCAAAAGGCTCTCCCTCGCCCTCAAACCCTGCAAGGCGCACAAGCTCCTTTACAAAATCCGCTCTTGAGATAGTATAGCCGCTATAATTCGAGCCGTTTGTAAGCGAATCAAGATCGTTTCGCTCCATTTCAAGCGCAACAAGACTCGCTATCACGTTGGCGCCGTAGTGATTAAGGTGAGTGGTGTCAAGTCCGTCCTTGCCCTTTGTATTGTCTTTATATATCGCATGGAAAGCGGAAGAGCTTTCCTCGCCGTTTATCTCGTACACATCCTCTGTGGCTTTTGTCATGTCAAGACAGGTCACATTAAGCTCACTCGCAAGCTCTCTTACGGCATCATCATAAATACCGTGCGAATCGTTCACCGTACCGTCTTCGTTATATTTAAGCCTTGAAATAGGCGTAAGCAAAACGGGTGTAGCGTCCTTTTCGACAGCTTTTTGCACATATCCTTCATACAATGAATTTTTAAATGAACCCTCTGTTTCCTTATCTCCCTCCGGGTCGGTGTACCTTGTGGCAAGGTCTTCTTCACTGCTCTTTTTCTGATCGTTGTGACCGAACTGTATGAAAAGATAATCTCCTTCCGAAAGGGAGTCAAGCATTTGGGTATAGTTTTCCTCCGACTTGAAGCTCTTAGAACTTCTACCCGACTTTGCAAGGTTCACTATCTCTATATCGTCCTTTACATACTCGTTGAAATACATTCCCCAACCCGCTCTCGGAAGTGCGTAGTTGTCATCATATCCGTATTCGCAGGCAGTCGAATCTCCCACGATGATTATTTTCTTAGCATTTTCAGCCATAGCATTGACCGCTCCCGTTGTAAATATAAACAATGATGTAAGTGCAAGAAATTTCTTTAATTTCATAATATAGACCTCTTTAAATTTTCCGCATTAAAGCGAAGGACTGTCGTTGACAGTCCCCTAAACTTACTCCTCGTAGTCCTCGTAGTCGGTTTCGCTGTCGGCGAAGTCCTCGAAATCGGCATAATCCTCAAACTCGGAATCGTCGTAATCGCTCCAGTCATCATAATCGTAAGCTTCAAAACTCTTGGTATCAAGCCTTTCTCTTATCTTGATTATAAGATACACGATTATTGCCGTAATTGCAAAAAGAGACACACAAACGGTTATGATGGTTTTAAGTCTGTTGTCCTTTTCTATTTTCTTAATGCTTTTGCTCAGTTCGAGCACTGAATTTTCTTTCATTCTTCGTCCTCCTTTTCTTCAGTCGATTGACTTTCTTCAAGATTGAAATACTCCTCAAAGGCTCGCTTCATTATCTGCTTTTCATCATGAAATTTCAACAGATAATAAGCCTCATGCTGCTTATAAAATCCGGCATCCACAAAAAATTCTTCCGCCTGTGGCGAGCAGTAGAAACTTTCGGCACTCATAAGGTACCAATGCACGGTTTTACTGACTATATCATCAGTTCCCTTGAAGGTATATTGGGTCTTGCCGATATATTTTACTATCTCGGCATCGGCATCGGTCTCCTCCTTGACCTCTCTGAGGGCTGTTTGTCTGTTAGTTTCGCCCTTCTCTACAGTACCTTTTGGAAGCACCCAACCAAGATACCTTCCGTTTTGATTTTTATAAAGCAGCAGAACCTTGCCCTTGTGGATGACTACACCGCCACAGCTTACTGCATCAATCACATCCACATCCCCTTAGCTATACAAGGCTTGACCGCCTATTCCTATAATTGTTAGTATTATAACCTATTTTTTTATATATTGCAATAAAAAAATAGAATAATAGTGCGAATATTTGTTTATTTTTTCATCAAGCTTTTCTTAATAGTTGTATTAAATAATCTATACAAGAGCAAATATAAGGGAAACACTGATTTAATTAATCATTCGCATATTTGGCTACTGTTACCGCATAC
>CAMOYW010000053.1 GCA_946630405.1 uncultured Clostridia bacterium
TTTTTTATTTTTTATAAGTGTAGCCAGTGTATCGGCGTAGGATATGAATGCATTGCCCGCAGAATACGTTCCTCCGTAGCATGCCACTCCGCCGAGCCTGTCAACTATCTCCTTATTGTCATTCTCGGCATCTTTACGGCGCTTTTGCACCTGCTCCATATAAGCCTTTGAAGCCTGATTCTCTCTGTCTACATACTCGTAGGAAAGCTTTTTATCGGACATTGCCGAATACACGACTCCTGCCGCTACTGCCACAAGAAGCACACCGAATATTATCTTGATATTAAAGGACATAGTTTGCCCCCTTAAATATATATACTTTTTCAACTCAACTATAATAACATCCTAAAGGACATTTTACAAGTTTTTTTTACTCTAAATATAATTTTTGTATATAATTGTGTATGTTAATGACCGATACAGCGAATTTTTAAATAAAATGCAATAAACTCAAAATCAGGCTGCCGCACTTGAACTTTCGTTACGCTGCGACAGCCTGTTAAGATCAATTATACGTAGCAAACACAAAGCCGTGACTGCCTATGTAATTAACTATTCCCGGAAGTATACCCTGATCGGAATAGAACCAAAACCTTTCCCTGCCTCTTGTGGTAACAAAAAGCCTGCTCTTATCAAGCACGGGATGATAGAACATACTTACGGATTCCTGTCTTTCCACAACATCTTCAAGAGTTTTTATAATATCCTCTCTTGCATTTGCGGATTTGACATAATCCGCAGGCGTGGGAATATAATAAACCTCTTTACCCGTGTCCTTAGCCTTGTATATACTGTTTATAACGGTATTGTCTTTTTTACGGTATGACTGATAAACTGCATCAAAATAATGCTGTGCCATTTTCTGTTGTTTTTCGGTCGCGGCATAATGGGGAAATTCAAAAAACTCCTCACTGTACCCGAGTCTGAAAGCCGTTTCCTTCGCCTTGACCATTCTCTGCATTTGTTCCTTTACAGTATAAGGTGTTTCTTCACCCCACTCATTTCCGACGGTACTTCTATCCTCTCCGTACTGATGAGTGTAGCCGTGAAGTCCCAAATGCCCGCCATGATCGACCATGTAATCGAGCACGTAGAGAAAATAAGAATTGTAAAGGTCAAAATCCTTGCTCAGATCGTTTGATACCTTAGTCTTCGGATTCTTGTATACGGGCACCCACGCGATATAGTACTGCTGTTTCCTTCTGTACAGATATTCAGCCGCATACCTGAGCCTTTCAACCTCTGACACCTTGTAGCTTCCCTCGCTGTCCATTCCGTCAGCCACTATATCTTCAAGTCTCAAAAGCGCAGTGGAACTTCCCACAGCGGAAGATGTAAGAAGCGAATCTTTTATATTGCAATGATTCCCGAGTATTACCACACGCTTTTCATCCGTGTTAATAACGGGAACAAAGTGCAGGGGTTCAAGAAAATCATACAAAGATATATACATTACCCCGTTGTAATAGAACACCGAAGGTCTGTTTTCAATATCCGTATCCACGGGTACGGATATGCTCGTACCCGATATGGATATATCTATCACCCTTCCGCAGCGGGTGAAGGTCCCTCCAAGCGACTTTGCCGTCGTCAAAAGCGGTATACACAGCCTTCCGTTGCAGTATAGCACCGTAACATCGGCGGAAAACTGACCAAGAAAGTTTATATTGAGAGTGTCCTGCTTATATACCATTTCCTTTTCGGGCGGGACATATTCTATATAGTCCTCGGCATAAGCGGGTATCCCCAGCGACACCACGAACATCACTACCGCAAGAAGTCGTGCCGACAATCTGTTCATATAAGTCTTACAACTCCTTAATTACGCCTTAACTTTGATCCAAAGTTCCGAAAGGCGGCTTCTGAGCTCTTCATTGTCGTGGAAGATCTCATCTTTTGAAAATCCGGTCCTAATGGTATAAGCTTCGTTACCGTTGAACTCTCCGCCTTCGGCGATCATCTTCTCATACACATTCTTGTTAGAAGTGGTATAACCTACCGTCAAGGTATCATCCTCTGCGGATTCATCTTCAAGCATAAAGTTTATAAACTTATTGGCAAGTTCGGGATTTTCCGCATTTTTGGGGATAACCATTGCATCCGACCAAATGTTTGTACCCTGGTCGGGAGTTATATACGCCATATCCTCATTTGCTCTGAGTATATAGCTTGCATCTCCGCTGTAAACTACGGCAAGGTCCTTATCTCCTCCGGGAGTAGCCATGGCATCAATAACTTCATCTGTTACATATACGGGTGATACAAGCTCTTTTTGCTCGGTAAGCCAATTAAACGCCTCGGTTATCTCCTCGGGATTATCGGTATTCATGGAATATCCGAGGGATTTAAGCGCAACCATAAAGGAATCTCTCTCCGAATCATACATGTAGATCTTATCTTTGTAGCGTTCGTCCTTTAATATATTCCAGCCCTGCTTTTCAATATCTTCTTTGGATACATTTTTCTTATTGTAAACTATACCCACCGTACCGCAGAAAAACGGAGCCGAATACTTGTTTTCGGGATCGTATTCACGGTTTTTCATATCGTCTTTGATACCGTTCATATTGGGAATGGCTTCGAGATCGAGCGGCTGGAGCATATCCTCGTTAAGAAGTCTTTCTATCATGTAATCGGAAGGTATGAGCACGTCATACTTATCTCCCGCCTGAAGCTTTGTATACATCATCTCATTTGAGTCATAGTACTCGCAAACCACCTTTGCATTATACTCCTTCTCAAAACGCTGTATAACGTTATCGCCGATATACTCACCCCAGTTATAAAACTTTATGGTATTATTCTCTGCGGTCTGTTTCGTACCCTCCGAACCCGTTCCGCTTGTACACGCCGTTAAAGCAAGTGCAAGTGCCGTAGCTAAAGCAATAATTTTTTTCATTTTTTTCTCCTTTTCATCATTCTGTCGCCGATAACGGGAATAATATTTACCAGAATAAGTACTGCCGTTATCAATATAATAATAAGTGTAGACAAGGCATTTATGGAAGGATTTATCCTCTTTGCCATAGTGTACACCATTATGGATATGTTGTTAACTCCGTTACCCGTTACAAAGTATGATATAACGAAATCATCAAAACTCATTGTAAAGGATATCAAAGCTCCCGATATTATGCCCGTACTTATTTGCGGCACTATAACTCTGACTATCGCCTGCATAGGAGTACAGCCGAGATCGAGCGCGGCATCGAGCAGATTCGGATCGAGTGAACGAAGTTTGGGCATTATGCTGAGTATAACATAAGGCACACAAAACATTACGTGTGCAAGCAACACCGTCATAAAGCCTTTTTTTACGGCGATCGCACTGAAAAACATCAAAAGACCTATCGCCGTAACTATATCGGGGTTCATAATTGGCAGGTCGTCAAGCTGTTTCACCACGGTACGCAGTATCTTTCTGGATTTTGAAAGACCTATCGCCGTGATCGTACCGACTATCGTAGATATTATCGTGGCACAAACCGCTATCGACACCGTGTAAAACACCGATGAAAGCATGTCGTGGCTTTTGATCATTCTATCATACCACTGCAGAGAAAATCCTTCAAAGTGACTTAAAGACTTTGAACTGTTAAAGGAAAACACCACCGTATATATTATGGGCAGGTAAAAAAACAACAGCATAAGGATCAAAAAAACTCTACCGAGGTGTTTCGCTATTTTAGCACTCATTTAATTACCTCCCTCGGGATTTATCCTGTTGTCTATATACCTTGTGACCTGCATTGATATTATGATTATTATCGCCATTATAAGGCTTATGGCGCTACCGAAATTCCAATTGCCCGCTGTCAAAAACTGGTTTTCTATCACGTTTCCTATAAGCACATATTGACCTCCGCCGAGAAGCTTGGGTATAAAAAAGCTTGATACGGCAGGCAAAAACACAAGTGTGATACCGCTGACTATTCCCGGAACGGAAAGCGGAAGCGTGACCTTTAAAAACGCCTGGACCTTATTTGCACCCAGATCAGCCGCAGCAGTCAAATAGCTTTCATCCATCTTTGCAAGGGAATTGTAGATCTGCAATATCATAAACGGGATGAAATTGTACACCATACCGAGAATAACAGCAAAGCTTGTTTCAAGCATTTTTACGGGACCTATGCCAAACATGGAAAGTATATGGTTGATTATACCGTTTGATTGAAGAATACTTCTCCATGCATAGGTACGTACAAGCATATTTATCCATGTAGGCAAAGTAATGGCAAGTACCAAAGTTGCCGATGCTCTCGGCTTTGCCTTTGCTATCAAATATGCTGCGGGATAACCCAATATCACACATATAACCGTCGTGACCACGGCTATATACAACGACCTTTTAAGCACTTCCAAAAACACGGGATCGGAGAAAAACTTTGAAAAGTTATCTAAAGTAAATATAAAGTCACGCACTCCGTTTCCATCTTTAGTGAAAGCGTAAAGCAATATCATCAGCATTGGCACTGCTATCATAACAAGCGCCCATATAAGGTAAGGGTACACCAAAACCGAAAATCGTTTCAATTATGCACCCTCCTTTATGTCCATGATATGGATATCGTCGGGTTCAAAAGTAAGTCCCACCTTTTCACCCACTTCAAATCTATCTGTTGTATCTATCTTGTATTCGTAACCCCGTGTTTTAAAGGTAATGTCATAAACGCCTTCTTCTATATCGTTTTGTCTGAAAGAGTAGACCACATCATTTATGTCTAAACTTTCTTCTCCGTCATCCGTCCACGCCTGAGCGTTTGCCCATGTTTTAAGGTCTGTGTCAAGAGCGATACTTTCTTTTATGTCATCTATGGTCTTAAATATATTTACGGCATAAATAACTTCACCGTATTTTTCACTTACCACCTTGTTTTCGCCCTCAACTATCATCCTGACGGTGATCTCTGTGCCGAGCTGTGTACGGAAAGTAACGGGGTATTCGCCGATAACGGGTTCTATATCGTATTCCACCTTGGTAATGGATATAAGATCCTCCGTCACGGTGTTCCACGCCTGTGCATTGGCACGGGCAATGATCTCTGCAACGGTAAGTTCTTCGATATCGGTAGGATCAAGGTAAAAATCGTTGGCACTTATCGCTTCGTCACCGTTTTGAACGGGACTATCTTTTGTAACCTGCATCTTAACGGTAATGCTTGTACCCTGCCTTGTTTCGACAACGGTCTCGTAATGTACACCCTTAAACAAACGTGACTTGACCGTACCCGTCAGCTTGCCCTTCCCCGCTTCTACTATGTTAATATCTTCGGGGCGTATTACAACATCAACCGGCTGATCTTCACCAAAACCGTAGTCCACACAGTCAAATGTCTTTCCGCCAAAAAACACCTTTCTGTCGCCCTTCATTATGCCGTCAATAATATTGCTTTCCCCTATAAAATTGGCGACATATCTGTTTACGGGTTCATTATAAATGTCGGTAGGCGTACCTATCTGCTGTATGGAACCCTCTTTCATTACCACTATCTTATCACTCATGGTAAGAGCTTCTTCCTGATCGTGAGTAACAAATATAAACGTGATCCCGACCTCTTGCTGTATACGCTTAAGTTCCTTTTGCATTTCCTTACGAAGCTTAAGATCGAGGGCTCCAAGCGGCTCATCAAGCAAAAGCACCTTAGGTTCATTCACAAGAGCACGGGCTATGGCTATCCTCTGCTGCTGACCGCCCGAAAGCTCGTTTACTCTTCTTTTGCCGTACTCATCAAGACCGACAAGCTTTAACATACGGTTGACCTTTTGTTCGATTATATCCCGAGGATCTTTTTTGAGCTTCAAACCAAAGGCAATATTGTCATAAACATTAAGATGAGGAAAAAGAGCGTACTTTTGAAATACGGTATTTACTTCTCTTTTATATGCGGGAACAGATGTTATCTCCTTACCGTCAAAATACACCTTGCCTTGCGTTTGCACAAGAAATCCACCGAGTATCCTTAGCAAAGTGGTCTTTCCGCAACCGCTCGGACCGAGTAAAGTAACAAACTCATTTTCATATATATCAAGGTCTATTCCTTTTAAAACGATCTGTCCGTCAAATTCGTGTACAATATTTTGAAACTGTATCAACGGCTTTTGACGCGAGTTTACTTCATCGGACATACCGTATTCCCCCTTTATAAAAATAATCAAGCTGTATTTTACATTATTTGAATAATGCTGTCAATAAGATTTAAAATATTATGTAAAAACCGAATAATAAATAATAAAATACATAAAAAAAGCTTCGACAAAAGTCGAAGCCTAATCGGGGCGACAGGATTTGAACCTGCGACCTCAGCGTCCCTAACGCTGCGCGCTACCAAGCTACGCTACACCCCGCAAACAAAAGAGATTATAGCACCCTCAAATCGGTTTGTCAAGAATTATTTTCAAAAATTTTATTTTTTTAAAAAATTCCACTTTTTTTAAAACATAATAAAACAGTTTAAATCGTAAAAACATAAGTTAATCAAGATTTGAAGAAAATACTTGCAGACTATGAGCAACCATGATATAATAATGCAAGCTCAAATAATAGAAAGGTGTTTTTATGAACCCGTTAATTAAATGGCCCGGCGGTAAAACCGGAGAAATAAGCAAAATTGAACCACATATTCCAAATTATAAACGATATGTTGAGC
>CAMOYW010000054.1 GCA_946630405.1 uncultured Clostridia bacterium
TCGTTATTAATCAGTCTAGTAAACCAACTCTCATTTTCATCCTTCTCTATATATTTTGCTATCTGAGTATAATTCATACCTCTCAAATAGAGGATCAACACCTGTTTTTCCAAAGAACTGAGCTTCGCCTTTATCCTCTCTTCAAGGTCCTGCTTGCTTTCACTGTCAATAACAATGCTCTCGGGGCTCGTGGCACTTCCTCTGTTAAAAAGCTCCAGATACGACATATCTCCGTCTTCATCAAATGGATTTTTATCAAGAGAAAGGCTTTCATTTAAAGGCTTATGCTTCTGTCTTCCCGCCAGCTTTATGGCAGTAGCAATTTGTCTTTCTATACAAAGCCTTGCAAAAGAATAAAACTTTGTGTTTTTATCGGGTCTGTAATCTCTCATAGCTTTATAAAGCCCGATCATACCTTCTTGTATTACATCCTCGTTTTCCGAACCCACAATAAAAGTATTGTGCGAAAGCTTTACGACAAGAGCGTTATATTTTTTTAAAATATACTCTTCCGCTTCTTTGTTTCCTCCCGAACGAATCAACTCGATAACTGCTTCGTCGGGCATCGAGGAAAAATCTTTCACTATTTTTTCCTCCTTAGATTTTCCAGAAAATCGGCGGCATTTCTGTCCAAATTATCCACAAGCATATTGTTTTTGGCAGGCTTAGACAGCTCGATATAGCTGTTGATCTCCTTTTTGGCAATACCAAGCTCAATCCTAAGCTCTCTTGCACTCAATCTGAGAGCGCCGCCCCCCATTATGATGACCTGCTCAAGCCCGTCGGAAGTGGCAACTCTGACAGTCCCGTTTTTGGAAAGCTCATGCGTGGTTCTTTCTATATAGCTGTCGGCAGTCTCAGCCTCTTTGGTATACACTACGTATATACCGCCTCTTTGCTCCACACTTCCTGTGCCGCCCGACACCTTATATGCATCAAATACAAGTATTACCGTTACCTTATTTACTCCTTTATAGTTGCAAAGCATGGTTATGAGCCTTTCCTTTGCTCCTTCAAGGTCTGTATCGGCATTCAGATCCTTCCAAGCAAAAAGGATATTGTAGCCATCCACAAGTAAATATTCACGACCCGTATTGATTTTAGGCATTATTGTATTTCCTTTGTCGAACTATTTCGTACATTACAAGTGCGGCAGATACGGATGCATTAAGAGAACCGATCCTT
The DNA here is from genome assembly GCA_946630405.1 of uncultured Clostridia bacterium. Taxonomy (GTDB): domain Bacteria; phylum Bacillota; class Clostridia; order Lachnospirales; family CAG-274; genus UBA3680. The sequence goes on from CAMOYW010000054.1 coordinate 1,186, forward strand.
CCAAACATAGGAATACCGACAACATAATCACATTTATCAAGCAAGAGCTTACTTACACCGCTTCCTTCGCTTCCGACCACAAGAGCCACAGCTCCCGTCAAATCGGTATTAAAATATTCTTTACCGCTCATATCTGCGGCTGCGATCCAAATATTTTTCTTTTTAAGCTCGTCAATTGTCCTTGCAAGATTCGTTACTCTTGCAACGGGGACATATTCCACAGCACCTGCACTTGTCTTGCTCACAATTGCGGATATACCCACTGCACGCCTTTTGGGTATAATAACTCCGTGAGCTCCGCATGCGTCTGCTGTTCTTATTATAGAACCGAGATTATGGGGATCCATGATCTCATCACAAATAACGATGAACGGCTTTTCGCCTTTTTTCTCCGCTTTACGCAAAATGTCCTCTACCTCACAATACTCATGAGCGGGACACATTGCAATAACTCCCTGGTTATTGTTGCTCTTTGAAAGAAGCGTCATCTTTTCTTTGTCGATTTCCTGAACGATAATGCCCTTTTCTCTCGCTTTTGCAACTATAACTCTGAGAGTACCCTCTATTTCGCCTTTTTTAACAAAAAGCTTATCAATGGGTTTATCAGCCTTTAACGCTTCAAGCACGGCATTTCTTCCTTCAAGCTGAAGCCCCTCATCAAAAGCTGTGCGGTCTTCGTGTTTATTGTCTCTGAATACCGCTCTTCTATTATCGGCATTACGCTTTACCGTTCTTCTTTCGGGTGTTTTACTTTTTTTGACTTTCATTTACTACCTCTATGCACTTTTCAAACAAAAGCATAAGCCTTTGCATATCTCCGTTCAGATATACATACCCAAACAAAGCCTCCACTCCCGTAGCACGCCTGTAATCTATTATGGACTGGTTTTTAGCCTTTGTATTGCTTTTTGCGTTTCTTCCTCTTTTAAGAACCGAAAGTTCCCGTTCATCAAGTATGGGTAAAAGAACATCATACATTTTTGATTGCGAAGATGCTTTCACTATACCGCTTGCTTTACGGTTCAATTTATTTACCGCTTCGTTTTTTAGGATCCTCTCTCTTACCAGAAGCTCAAATACAGCATCTCCTATATAAGCAAGCACAAGGGGAGAAAGCATATTGGGATCTGTGTCACTTTTGTTCAAGCCTATCATTTATAGCTCCAACGCACCCCTTGGCGGGTATCCTCAAGCACAACTCCCTTGTCGGAAAGCTCCTGTCTGATCTTATCGGCACCCGCATAGTCTTTGTTTTTCTTGGCTTCCGCTCTTTTTTCTATAAGAGCAAGTATCTCATCTTCGGTCAACTCGCTGTTTTTGACCTGTTTTGCGGGAATTATTCCGAGAATATCACAAAGCTCGTCAAATTCGTTTTTGGTCTTTTCCAAAAGCTCTTTTGAACTGTTTTCATTCAAATCAACATTGATAAGTTTTGAAAGCTCAAAAACGGCTGTAACGGCATCGGCAGTATTAAAGTCATCGTCCATCGAATCTTCAAAATATTTTCTTATACCGTTAAGCTTTTCGATGGTGGCATTTTCATCTTCCTTAAGAGTACCGTCTGAATTATTGAGCATAAAAACAAGGCTTGAATAGGCATTTTTAATTCTTTCAAGTCCGTTTTGAGCCGATTCCATAAGTTCTCTTGAGAAATTTATCGGTCCTCTGTAATGACCCGATAAAATGAAAAATCTGATAACTTCATAAGGAAATTTCTCGGATATTTCTCTGATAGTAAAGAAATTCCCTTCGGATTTACTCATCTTAACGCCGTCTACGTTAATAAAACCGTTATGCATCCAGTAATTGGAAAATGTCGCTCCGTTTGCAGCTTCGCTTTGAGCTATCTCATTTTCATGATGAGGAAATATAAGGTCTTCTCCGCCTGCGTGTATGTCTATGGTATCACCAAGATAGGCTTTAGCCATGACGGAGCACTCTATGTGCCAGCCGGGTCTTCCCTCTCCCCAAGGAGAGCTCCATGCGGGCTCACCTTCTTTTTTAGGCTTCCACAAAACAAAATCCATGGGACTTTTCTTGTTTTGATCGACCTCGATCCTTGCTCCCGCTTCAAGCTCGTCTATTTTCTTGCCGGAAAGCTTTCCGTAATCTTTAAACGCCTTTGTATCGTAAAATACCGAACCGTTTACCTCATAAGCATAACCCTTTTCAATGAGAGTGGAGATCATAGTGATAATATTATCCATTTCCTCCGTAACTCTCGGATTTTTGGTCGCGGGTTTCACATTAAGACCGTAGGCATCGTTCAAAGCTTCTTTAACGAATCTGTCGGCAATAACGGAAGCGTCCACACCCTCTTCATTTGCTCTTCTTATTATCTTATCGTCCACATCGGTAAAGTTTTGAATATAATCGACCTTATAGCCCTTATACTCAAAATAACGGCGAACGGTATCAAATATTACGTAGGGTCTTGCGTTACCTATATGTATATAGTCGTACACCGTAGGTCCGCAAACATACATCTTTACCCTACCCTCTTCAATGGGAACGAATTCTTCTTTTTTTCTTGTAAGAGTATTATACAGCTTCATTTATATTTCCTTCTTTTAAAAAAGATCGTCATCCTCTTCGATAATGAATGCTCTTCTTTTATTCTCTTTGTTGTTATCAATGGCTTTTTGAGGCTCTTTTCCTTCGGGGGCACTCGAATTATCGTTACTATCATTTTTTATATCCGTGCCCGAAACATTTTTATCTTTAGGCAGCTTTCCGCCTTCAAGCAACGCGATCTTGGCTTCAAGTTCACTTATCCTGAACAGAAGACTTTCAAGTTCGTCACCTTCGGGATCGGATAATCGTTGATCGAGACAATCAGCGGGAATTTCGGTAATATTCGCCCTTTTAACGATTCTTCCCGGAACACCCACAACAGTCGCAAACTCGGGAACATCATTAAGAACTACCGAACCTGCGCCGATCTTGCAATTATCACCTATCGTAATGGGGCCGAGAACCTTTGCACCCGCACCTATAAGTACATTATCACCTATGGTCGGGTGTCTCTTCCCAGAATCCTTTCCCGTTCCGCCGAGAGTAACTCCCTGATATATTGTAACATTATCGCCCACAACTGCGGTCTCACCTATCACGACACCCGTACCGTGGTCTATAAATACATCTTTACCTATAACGGCACCCGGATGGATCTCAACCCCCGTACAAAATCTTGAAAATTGAGATACAAGTCGTGCAAGAAAAAAGAACTTATCACAGTGCATCCTATGTGCTATCCTATGAAACAGCAAAGCCCAAAACGAGGCATACAGTATCACCTCAAAAGGTCTCTTGCAAGCAGGGTCCTTTCTTTTTATAGCAGCCGTATCGTGCATAAGTCGATAAATGACATAGCACAAAAATACAAACAAAAAGAATAAAAATAAATACTTCATTAATAATCAAATACTCCGAAATTATTTTATACCGATATCCTTGCGGTAATGCTTATCTTTAAAATCAATAAGTTCAACGGCTGCATAGGCGGTTTTGATCGCTTCATCAAGATCCTTACCTACACCCGTCACACCCAAAACTCTTCCTCCGTTTGTGACAAACTTACCGTCCTTTAAAGCGGTTCCCGCATGGAACACGGTAACGTTATCGCAAGCTTCCGCGTTTTCTATCCCGCTGATCTCATACCCTTTTTCATATTTAACGGGATAGCCTCCGCTTGCAAGTACCACACATGCGGCGGCATTATCTTCCCAGCATACGTCTATTTTATCAAGCGTACCGTCTACACAAGCTTCAAATATATCCAAAAGATCTGTTTTAAGTCTCGGGAGTACGACCTGAGTTTCGGGATCTCCAAATCTTGCATTATATTCGATAACCTTCATACCGTCTTTTGTGAGCATAAGTCCAAAGAAAATTATTCCCTTAAAAGGTCTGTTTTCCGCTATAAGTGCGTCAACGGTAGGCTGATATATCTCGGTCATACACTTATCCGCAAGTTCTTTTGTGTATACTCTGCTCGGCGAGAACGTACCCATACCGCCCGTATTCGGGCCTTCATCATGATCGTAAGCACGTTTATGGTCTTGAGCACTTACCATGGGCACGATAGTTTTTCCGTCACAAAAAGCAAGTACACTCATTTCGGGTCCTTCAAGAAATTCTTCTATAACAACGGTATTTCCGCTGTCACCGAATTTCTTTGACACCATAATAGTATCAAGCCCTTCCAAAGCTTCTTCCAGATCGTTGCAAATAAGCACTCCCTTACCGAGTGCAAGTCCGTCCGCCTTTAAAACCACGGGAAAAGTTCCGTTTTCGATATATTTTTTGGCTTCTTCATAGCTTCTGAAAGTCTCATACTTAGCGGTGGGAATGTTGTATTTTTTCATCAGTTCCTTGCTAAAGGCTTTACTACCTTCAATAATTGCGGCATTCGCCTTTGGTCCGAAGACTTTGAGTCCTTCTTTTTCAAAAGCATCAACTATTCCTCCCACAAGAGGATCATCCATACCAATTACGGTAAAATCAATACCTTCCTTTTTTGCAAAAGCAGTCAAAGATTCAAAATCCATCGCACTGATAGGTACGATCTCGGCAATGGTACCGATACCCGCATTACCGGGTGCGCAATAAAGCTTGTCAACTCTCTTGCTTTGCTTAAGCTTCCAAGCTATAGCATGCTCTCTTCCGCCGCTTCCGACTATAAGAACTTTCATTTGTCAGATCTCCTAACTATATCATTTTCTACTCTAAGTTTATTTTCGGCAAAAAGCTTAATAGCCTCGGGGAAAATTTTCCACTCAGCCTCTTCCATAATTCGCTTTTGAAGTGTTTCCGGTGTATCATCATCCCTTACTTCCACAGCCTTTTGCAAAATTATGGGTCCTCCGTCCGTTATCGGTGACACGAAATGAACCGTTGCGCCCGATATTTTGACACCCTTTTTAAGCGCAGCTTCATGCACATGCAAACCGTAAAATCCGTCACCGCAAAAGCTCGGAATAAGCGCGGGATGTATATTCATGATCCTGTTTTTAAAGGCATTTACGAACTTTTCACTTAATATGGTCATATATCCCGCAAGAACGATAAGGTCGACCTCTCTGTCTTGAAAATGCTTGATCAAAACATCGTCGGTATCATCACCGTACATTTTTTTATTTATCACACAGCCTTCTATGGAATGTTTTTTCGCCCTTTCAAGAGCATAGACACCATCTTTGCTGCTGACAACACTGACAACTTTGCCGTCTATATATCCCGATTCACACGCATCTATAATAGCCTGCAGGTTCGTACCGCCTCCGCTTACAAGCGCACCTATTTTAATCATTTGCTCTCCTTTAAGGCAATCTCTATTCCTTCACCTTCGGAAACATAACCGATCTTACTTGCTTTTTCACCCATTGCAGTTAAGACTTCAATGGCTTTATCACTTTCTTCTTTGCTTACTGCTATGACCATACCGAT
>CAMOYW010000055.1 GCA_946630405.1 uncultured Clostridia bacterium
TAGCAAGTTCTGCATGTCTTGCGGGTCCCGTTGCGAGAACTTTTTTGAGAAACGGCTATGAAAAGGCAAAAGAAACGGCGCTTAAATACAACGCCTTATTTGGTGAAGGCGATTTTTATCTGGAGCTTCAAGATCATGGAATGGACGAGCAAAAGCAGGTAAATGCCGCATTAATGAGAATGCATAAAGAAACGGGCATTCCCATGATCTGTACTAATGATTCGCATTACATCGATCCGGACGATGCAAGAGCGCATGATGTACTTCTTTGTATCCAAACCGCTACCACTATTTCGGATCCCGAAAGGATGAGATATGAGGGAGGGCAATTCTATTTAAAAAGCCCCGAAGAGATGTATGCACTTTTTCCTTACGCAAAGGAAGCGTGCGAAAACACGGTCAAAATAGCGGAACGCTGCAATGTAACATTTGAATTTAATAATTATAAACTGCCTCGCTTTGATGTGCCGAGTGATTATACAAGCGTAACTTATCTTAAAAAGCTGTGTTTGGACGGCTTAAAAGAAAGATACGGTGAAGATGCGCAAAAGCATATGAAAAGGCTTGAATATGAGCTTGGGATAATCGAAAGCATGGGCTTTGTGGATTATTTCCTGATAGTTTGGGACTTTATAAAGTATGCAAAGGACAGAGATATTCCCGTAGGTCCGGGAAGAGGTTCGGCGGCAGGTTCCATAGTTGCGTATTGCCTGAGAATAACCGATATAGACCCTATTGCTTACGATCTTATTTTTGAGAGATTTTTAAATCCCGAAAGAGTAAGTATGCCCGATATAGACATAGATTTTTGCTATGAGAGAAGGCACGAGGTAATAGAATACGTAAATGAAAAATACGGTAAAGATCAGGTTTCTCAGATAATTACATTCGGTACTATGGCGGCAAGAAACGCCATAAGAGATGTGGGCAGAGTGCTTGAGTTCCCCTATGCAGAGGTCGACAAAATTGCCAAAATGGTGCCTATGGAACTGAATATGACCATAGAAAAAGCACTTTCCGTAAGCAGTGACCTTAGAAATGCGTATGAAGCAGATCCCAAAGTAAATGAACTGATCAAAACAGCCATGGAGCTTGAGGGTCTTCCGAGGCATACTTCCACCCATGCCGCAGGCGTGATCATATCCGACAGACCTCTTGTTGATTATGTGCCCCTTGCGCTGAATGTTAAGGATAATTCCGTAACAACGCAGTATATTATGACCACTTGCGAAGAGCTCGGACTTCTGAAAATGGACTTTCTCGGGCTTCGTACACTTACGGTCATAAAAAACAGTTTTGATGAAATAGAAAGAATACATGGTATAAGATATACTCCCGAAACCATTGATTACAATGATAAGGCTGTATATGAACTGATATCTTCGGGGCATACGCTCGGCGTTTTTCAGCTTGAAAGCGCAGGTATGACTTCCTTTATGAAGGAACTTCGCCCTAACGATATAGAAGAAATAATAGCGGGCATTTCCCTTTATCGCCCGGGTCCCATGGATTTTATACCGAAATATCTTAAGGGAAAGCGTGACAGAAGCGGTATAACTTATGCCCATGAAAGGCTGAAACCTATCCTTGAAAATACATTCGGCTGCATCGTCTATCAGGAGCAGGTCATGCAGATAGTGCGTGACCTTGCGGGCTATTCACTCGGAAGAAGTGATATGGTCAGAAAGGCGATGAGTAAGAAAAAAGCCGATGTTATGGCAAAGGAAAGAGAGATATTCATACATGGTGACGGAAATGTGCCGGGCTGTGTGAAAAACGGTATACCCGAAGATGTTGCAAATCATATTTTTGATGAGATGATAGATTTTGCACAGTATGCCTTTAATAAATCTCATGCCGCTTGCTATGCTGTGGTGGCATATCAGACGGCGTGGCTGAAAACACATTATCCCGTTGAATTTATGGCGGCACTTATTTCAAGTGTTAAGGGAAATACGGATAAAGTTGCCTTATACATAGAGAATTGCCGTGAAATGGGTATAAATGTGCTTCCGCCCGATATTAACGAAAGCTTGGGTGATTTCAGCGTTTCAAAAGGGAATATCCGTTACGGCTTGTCTGCCATAAAAAGCGTGGGATACGGTAATATCACCGCCATATTAAATGCAAGAAAGTCTGGAAGATTCTATTCCATGACAGATTTTCTTGACAGACTTGAAAACGGTGTGAATGTAAAATGTATGGAGTCGCTTATACTTGCAGGCTGCTTTGACGGGCTTGGAGGTACAAGGCTTCAATATATGAATTCCTTCAAGTCGGTAATGGATGCCCTTGTTAAATTTAAAAAGAACAAGGTAGACGGTCAAATCAGCCTGTTTGATCTGGGCGGTGAGGAAGAAGAATTTGACAAAGAAGACAAGCTTCCGAATGTCGGTGAGTATGAATATAAGGACATGCTTTCAAAGGAAAGATCCGTACTCGGAGTCTACGTAAGCGGACATCCTTTAAGAGTGTACAGCAATCTTCTTAACAGAAAATGTTCAAACAAAACCATAGATTTTCCCAAAGAAAGTGAAGACTTTTCAAATAAGGAAAAGCTAACGGACGGTGTCAATGTTATAATAGGCGGTATTATTAATAAGATCACCGTTAAGTATACAAGGCAAAATGAAAAAATGGCTTTTGTAAATATCGAAGATCTTTACGGTTCCGTGGAGGTTATAGTATTTCCCAAAACATATCGGAATTTCGGCAGTGTTTTGCAAGAAGAAGAGGTCATTCTTGTAGAAGGAAGAACAAGTATCTCAGAAGATAACGGGTCAAAGTTGATAGCGGAGAAGATCACCACATATTCTCAGCTTGAACAGCTTGAAAAAAGCGTGAAAAGAAACCTAAGCGGAAAGAAGCTTTGGCTTAAGATCGAAGATAATAAGCTTATAGAAGATATTAAAGAATTTACCGACAGCAGTGACGGAAGTGACAGCGTTATTATTTATAACTCTGTTACGGGTGAGCGACTTACCTGTAATAAGGGAGTTACGGCAAACGAGGCGCTTTTGGAAAAGCTTTCAAATTTACTCGGTGCAGACTGTGTAAAGCTTGTCGGATAAGAGGAAAAGCAATTGAATTTTATTTCTTGTGAGGACGTAGTATATGAATACTACTCTTATGATGAGGAAACGGAAGAAAAAATACCGCTTGTTGCGGTTGACGGAGTAACGCTTGACATCCAAAAAGGTGAATTTGTTGCCTTGTTGGGAGCAAACGGTTCGGGCAAGTCGACGCTTGCAAAGCTTTTAAATGCACTTAATATCCCCAAATCGGGAGTCGTTACCGTAAAGGGTCTGTCTTCTTCCGATATTAAAAATACGAGGGAGATCAGAAAATCCGTAGGTATGGTCTTTCAAAATCCCGATAATCAGATAGTTGCAAGTATAGTTGAAGCAGAAGTGGCTTTCGGTGTGGAAAATTTGGGCATTCCGTCGAAAGAAATAAGAGAAAGAGTGGATAAGTCGCTTGCATCGGTGGAGATGCTTAAATTTCTTAAAAGTTCGCCTATGGAGCTTTCGGGAGGACAAAAGCAAAGGATCTCCGTTGCGGGTATTTTGGCAATGAGACCCGAGTGCATTATTTTTGATGAATCGACAGCTATGCTCGACCCCATAGGCAGAAAAGATGTGCTTGAAAATGCTTTCAAGCTCAATAAAGAGCAGGGAATGACCGTTATACTTATTACGCATTATATGGATGAATGTGTCAATGCCGACAGGCTCGTAATAATGAGTAACGGGAAAATAGTCGAGCAGGGCAAGCCGTGCGACCTTTTGACAGATTCCGAAAGGATGAAGTCTCTGAAACTTGAAGTTACACCTGCTACGGAGCTTGCATATCGCCTTTCATCTTTCGGCATAGATCTGGAGAAAAAAATCCTTACGGTCGATGAGCTTTATCAAAACTTGATGAAACTTAACATGGATAAGAGTAAAGCTCCGGTGGTCGATAACAAACGCAGAGAAACGGGCGAAGCAATAATTGAACTCAAAGATTTGTGCTATGGCTATTCGGGCTCGGACCTTAAAAAGCATGCCGTTCTCGAGCATGTTTCTTTCGATATTAAAAAAGGGGAAATATTGGGTATCATAGGGCATACGGGAAGCGGAAAGTCTACTCTTATACAGCATATGAACGCATTGCTTTTTGCCGATGAGGGAGAGGTGCTGTATAAGGGCAAAAATGTTGCTTCCGATAAAAAAGAGCTTAAAAAAATCAGACAGTCTGTGGGGATGGTATTCCAATATCCCGAAAACCAGCTGTTTGAAAGCAATATTTTTGATGAAGTTGCGTTTGGCCCCAAAAATATGGGAATAGAAGGAGAAGAGCTTAAGGAAAGGGTATATTCTTCCCTTAAAATGGTGGGTATATCCGATACTATGTGCAAAAGTTCACCATTCGCTCTTTCAGGCGGTCAAAAAAGAAGGGTGGCAATTGCGGGTGTGCTTGCCATGGATCCCGAAGTTTTGGTGCTTGATGAACCTATGGCAGGTCTCGACCCATATTCAAGAAAAGAAATACTTTCAAATATTCGTGAGCTTAATGTCAAGCATGGGATAACCATTGTTATTGTTTCTCATTCCATGGATGAAATAGCAAGTTTTGCGGACAGGATACTTGTTATGAATGAGGGAAGAGTTGAACGCTTGGGTTATGCAGACGAAGTGTTTTCAAATGCGGGAGAGCTTAACAAGATAGGGCTTGATGTACCGCAGATGACACAGCTTTTTGACAAACTGAGAGAAAGCGGATATAAACTTCCGAAGGGAGTATATACGGTCGATACGGCAGAGAAGCTGTTAAAGGAGCTAATCATAAAATGAACTTAATATTGGGACAATATTATCCTGCCGAGTCCTTTGTGCATCGCCTCGATCCGAGGACAAAGATCAATTCGGTCATATTGTATATTATTGCCGTATTCCTGGCCAATAATATTTTAGGCTATGTAATATGCGGTTTAATGCTTTTGCTTATATTTTATTTAAGCAAAATACCTTTAAGATTATGTTTAAAAAGCCTAAAAAGCATATTTGTTATAATAATATTTACGGTCATTTTCAATTTGGTGCTGATAAGGACAGGAGAGGTCTGGTTTGAATTCGGGATCATAAAAATCACCTCCGACGGAGCAAAAACCACGGCAGAGCTGTGTGTAAGACTTATGCTTCTTGTGGTGGGGTCGGGTTTTCTCACATTTACAACCACACCGCTTAACCTTTGCGACGGCATAGAAAGGCTTATTCGACCGATATGTTTCGGAAAGGTCTCATCTCAGGAAATAGCGATGATGATGAGCATTGCTTTAAGGTTTATTCCCACGCTTTCTGACGAACTTAATAAGATACGAAAGGCGCAGATCGCAAGAGGGGCTGATTTTGAAAGCGGAGGACTTATAAACAGGGCAAAGGCTTTGTTGCCTTTACTGGTGCCTCTTTTTGTTTCATCGTTCAGAAGAGCCGATGAGCTTGCCATGGCTATGGAATCAAGATGTTACAGTTCGGAAATAAGGCGAAGCAGACTTCACGAACTCAGCTATGGGAAAAAAGATATGTTAGCGTATGCTGTAATGTTGATGTTTACTTTGTGTGTTTTTGTTTCGAGGTTTGCGATATGAGAGTGCTATTGACCGTTAGTTATGACGGCACGGATTATTGCGGCTGGCAGAGGCAAAAAAACGGCATTTCCGTTCAACAAAAGCTTGAAGAAGCGCTTTCAAAGCTATATACTGAACAGGTAGAGGTCAGAGGCTCATCTCGTACCGACAGCGGAGTCCATGCACTTGGGCAGGGCGTTCTCGCAGTATTAAAGGATAATATTTCTTGTGATAAAATACCGAGAGCCGTGAACACCTTTTTGCCCAAAACCATCAGAGTAGTGGGAGCGAGGGAAGTTAAGGAGAGTTTTCATCCTCAGTATTCGGTTATAGATAAAACATACACCTATAAGATACAAAACGCCGATTATCCTAATCCGTTATTGTATAATTACAGCTGTTTTGAGCACGTTCCTTTAAATGAGAAATTGATGCGGGAAGGAGCTTCGTACCTTATTGGGGAGCATGATTTTAAGGCTTTTTGTTCTGCCGATACGTCCGCAAAGACTACCGTCAGAACTATTTATTCAATAAATATAACAAGAGAAGGAGATATTATCACAATTACGATAAAAGGGTCGGGATTTTTATATAATATGGTAAGAATTATAGTGGGTACCCTTATTGAAGTCGGAAAGGGGAAGTATCTCCCGTCATATATCGGAGAAATATTAAACTCCCGAGACAGAAGAAAAGCGGGGAAAACAGTCATTCCAAACGGGTTGACACTTATGGAGGTAAATTACAATGAATGATGAAAATACTAATTTAGGGGCGGTTACGGAAGAAACATCCGATGAAAAAACCGATGTAAAAGATGTGGTTGAAGAAATATCCGAGGAAAAAACCGATGCAAAAGATGTAGTTGAAGAAACATCCACATCGGCGGAGTCCGATGACGTCAAGGAGAAAAAAGGCTGTAAAGGCTGCGTGATAGCCCTTGCGGTGCTTTGTGCCTTGCTTGCCGTTG
>CAMOYW010000056.1 GCA_946630405.1 uncultured Clostridia bacterium
TAACGTTTAGCTGCGTACAAAAGCCCGCAAGCGCCTCATCCACCGAGTTGTCCACTATCTCATAAACACAGTGGTGCAGACCCCTTTCGGAAGTAGAGCCGATATACATACCGGGGCGTTTTCTTACAGCCTCAAGTCCTTCGAGTATCTGTATTTGATTTTCATCATAATTTTGCTGAACATTAGCGTTCACATCATCCTGCATAAAGCCCTCCGAATTATCATTAATTCTCCGCTAATTACGTATAAATTATACCACAAAATGTATATTTTTTAAAGCTTTTTTTCAAAAAAACGCCCAAAATCGCCCTGATTTTTTATTTTGTATGTCGGGCTATACCACACCACACAAAAAAGGCAAAATTGCAAATAAAGGCATTATACGAAAAAATCTCCCGAAATACACTTCGGGAGATAAAACTTCATAAAAACATCAATCAAACAAATTTGTCATTTCAAGAGCGGTAATGGCGGCATCCCATCCCTTGTTACCTGCCTTTGTGCCTGCTCTTTCGACAGCCTGCTCTATATTTTCGGTGGTCACTATTCCGAATATTGCGGGCACGCCCGTTTCAAGACCCACCTGTGCTATGCCTTTTGCCACTTCGTTGCACACATAGTCGTAATGTGTGGTTGCGCCTCTTATAACCGCACCGAGACAAATGACTGCATCATACTTCTTGCTTTGTGCAAGCTTCTTTGCGGCAAAGGGTATCTCGTAAGCCCCGGGCACCCAATATACGTCGATATCTTCGCCCTTTACATCATGCCTTGTAAGGCAGTCGTTCGCTCCCTCAAGAAGCTTTCCCGTGATAAACTCGTTAAATCTTGATACGACCACGGCATATTTTTTGCCCGTGCCTATAAGTTTTCCTTCAAATACGTTCATTACTTTACCTCCGTAAAAATATGTCCCATTTTCTCTGCCTTTGTTTTAAGATATTCATCCGCCTTGTGGCTGTGTTCGGGTTCAATCGGTACTCTTTTGGATATTTTTATGCCCTGCTTTTCAAGCTTGTTGATCTTGTCGGGATTATTGGTCATAAGCTCTACGCTTTCTATACCGAGATCCTTTATTATATCCGATGCCGCCACATACGAGCGTGCATCCTCGGGCATACCTATGGCAAGATTTGCCTCTACGGTGTCAAGCCCCTCTTCCTGGAGCTTGTACGCCTTGAGCTTGTTGATAAGACCTATCGAACGGCCTTCCTGCCTGAGATAGATAAGAGCACCGCTTCCTCTTTCGGCTATTTTTTTCATCGCATAGGCAAGCTGTGCTCCGCAGTCGCACTTTTCCGAGCCGAAAACATCTCCCGTCATGCACTCGGAATGAACTCTCACAAGCACATCTTCCTTGCCTCTTATATCGCCCATGTAGAGCGCAACTTCCTCTTTACCGTTTCTCATATTTTCATAGCCCGCTATCGAGAACGTGCCGTAGCGTGTGGGAAGCTTAGCCGTGACCCTGCGTACAGCCGCAGGCGAAGATTCAGAAATATACTCCTGAAGATCCTTTATTGTTATAAGAACAAGCCCGTGATCCTTGGAGAAGCGTTTAAGCTCGTTAAACCTCGCCATGGTGCCGTCATCGCTCATTATCTCACAGCACACACCCACCTGCGTAAGTCCAGCAAGCCTTAACAGATCGACCGTTGCCTCGGTATGTCCGTTGCGCTCGATCACACCGCCCTCTCTTGCGGTCAAAGGGAAAATATGCCCGGGTCTTCTGAACTTTTCGGGTCTCACATCGGGATCTGCCGCCTTTTGCAGGGTAAGCGCCCTGTCGTAAGCGGATATCCCCGTGGTGGTGTCCTCATGGTCTATGGATATGGTGAACGCCGTACCGTGATTGTCCGTATTGTTCGCTATCATCTGCGGAAGCTCCAGTCTGTGTGCCTCCGTTTGCGACAGAGGCATACATATAAGTCCTCTTGCGTATTTTGTTATGAAATTAATGCTTTCGGGAGTGGCAAACTGTGCCGCCATAATGAGATCGCCCTCATTCTCCCTGTTTTCGTCGTCCGTGACAACTATCATATTGCCTTTTTTCAGCGCAACCAGCGCCTGTTCTATCGTACTCATATCACACCTCACATAAATCCACACCTTGCCAAAAGCTCCTCGGTCAAGCCGCCGCCCGCTTTTTGCTTTACATATTTGCCATACACATCGTTTTCTATATTGACACCGTCTCCCGCCTTTTTAAAAGAAAGCACGGTATTTTCAAGGGTATGAGGAATGACGGACACCGAAAAGCCGTCCGCCCGAACACTTACGACGGTAAGGCTTATGCCGTCTATCGCCACCGAACCCTTTTCCACCGTAGCGGAAGCAATGGCTTTTGAACACTCTATATCAAACACCACGGCGTTTACGTCTCTTTTCTTGCTTTTTATTTTGCCCGTTCCGTCTATATGTCCCGACACAATATGCCCGCCGAATCTGCCATCGGCAGCCATCGCCCTTTCAAGGTTCACTTTGTCGCCTCTTTTAAGCAGACCCAGGTTGCTTCTTCTCAGGGTCTCGGGCATCACATCCGCACAAAAGCCTTCGCCCGACATATTCGTCACCGTCAGACACACGCCGTTTACGGCTATACTGTCGCCTATTTTTGTACCTTCAAGCACTTTTTTAGCCCTAACATAAAGTGTCGAACCCGTCTTTTCAATTTTTCCGACTTCTTCGATTATCCCGGTAAACATATCAATACCTGTTAACGTAGCTTTCTATAAGTATATCACTGCCGAATTTCGATATACCGTCAACTTCAAGTTTGACGGCATCGCACATTTTCTCAAATCCCCTGCCTCCGAACGGAGTCTTTGCATTTGCTCCGCCCAAAAGCTTTGGCGCAATAAAGGTATAGAGCTTGTCGACCAAACCCTCTTCAAGCAGAGAAAAGTTTACTTCCGAGCCGCCCTCGCAAAGCACCGAATACACACCTGCATCATACAATTTTTTAAGGGCATCGTTAAGATCAATTCTCCCGTTTTTGAGCTTACATTCAAGCACTTCGGCTCCCGATCTTTTAAGCTCCCCGGCTCCTTCTTTCTGCCCCGTAAGCACTATCGTCCGCCCCTTTTTTAAAAGCTTGGCGTTTACGGGAAGCCTTAAATGCGTATCAAGTATGATCTTTACGGGGTCTCTCGGCTTTTCTTCCAGCCTGCAATCAAGCATGGGGTCATCACAGAGAACAGTCCCCATACCCACCATAATACCGTCATACCGTCTTCTGAGCTCGTGTACACGCTTTCTTGCAGGTTCACCCGTCACCCATCTGGAATCGCCCTCTTTTGTGGCAGTCTTTCCGTCAAGGGTCATTGCCGTTTTTACGGCAACATACGGTATCTTTTGCGTAATATGCTTTAAAAAGGGCTGCAATATATTTCTTGCCCCTTTATATTCCGTCACTTTCGTTTCGATCCCCGCATTATTCAATATGGCAATGCCCTTGCCCGAGACCTTGGGATTCGGGTCGGTAACGGCAATATACACTTTTTTTATACCCGTTTTGGCTATCGTCTCGGCACAGGGCGGCTGCTTTCCGTAATGGGCACAAGGCTCCAAAGTTACGTACATTTCCGCCCCATCAACACTCTCACTTGCATTTTTAAGAGCATTGGCTTCGGCATGAAGGTCTCCGTATCTTTCGTGAAAGCCTTCGCCTATTATCTTTCCGTCTTTAACTATAACGGCTCCCACAAGCGGATTTGGACTTGTAAAGCCTTCTCCTTTTACGGCAAGCTCAACGGCACGCCTCATAAATTCTTCATTGTACATAGTTTAAAATAAAAAAGACCCGAAAACTTCGGGTACCACAAAAAATCCGCACATACGGTTCTTCTTTCATCCAGACTTTAGAAAATACCAATTAAAAGATAAAACAAATCAGCATTTCCTTTACTGTCGGTCAAGGAATTTCACCTTGTCAGCTTGCGCTCGCGGACTATACCGCCGGTACGGAATCACACCGTCCCCGAAGATAACATGCCGGAGATGGGACTTGAACCCACACATGGTTGCCCATAACGGATTTTGAGTCCGTCGCGTCTGCCATTCCGCCACTCCGGCACAACATCGCTATTGTACAATAAATAAAAATATTTGTCAATACATTAAATCGTATTCAAAAACTATTTTTTATAATTTGACGTTACCGAATTTACAGTTTTCTTCTGCATAAACGAAATAAGATAGCTTGCAAATCGCACTTCCGCATTCGTCAAATCATCTCTTTTTTCTTTAAACCGTTCGATAGCACGCTTTAAATACTTTTCCGCATCGTTCATATCATTTTCCGCAAACATTTTATATACGGAAACGGCAAGCATATCGCTGTAATCATCACTTTTACACAGCTCATCCGACATATCATTAAATATCTCCACCGCTTTGACAACATCAAAATTAACAAAAGAATAATGAAACATCAAAAGCTTATATATCTCAATCTTTCTTTTAACGTAAAACGCACCCTTGTTTTTTTCGGCGATCTGTACGGCATTTGTAAGTCCCGCTTTATCGTAAAGCATAAGGTTCTTAAGGTAGAAATATTTTATAAGTATTACCCTCGGCCGAAACTCTATCTCCTCGCTGTTACCCAATTGTACGCTCGTTATATTGTAGGCTGCAATCGGAAGTTCCGCAAATTCGGCACCGTTTTTCAAAAGCGCGGTATTTTCGCTTGCAAGCTTATACGCTTTATCTTTAACGGCACTGCCGATAAATGCGATCCCGTTAACAATCGCGCCCACTCCGATCCCCAAAAGAAACAGCAACAAGCCATCAATATTTTGTTCAACGGCGACAGGTAACGTAAATACCTCTAAAACAAGCACAAATATAGAGTGCATCACGGCACAAACAGCATTTCTTTTTATCTCTTCTTTTCGTATCCTCGCAGAATACTTTAACGGTTTAAAGTTTGTATTATCCGTAAGATCGATATATTTATCCCCGTTAAGGCTGTATATACTCTCTATCAACCTTAGGAAAAATCCGATTGCAAGCCAAGATAAAAGAAGACCCACGCCAAACATTACCGAACTTATCATATACGCCAAACCTCAAAAAAGGGACTGCATTTCACAGTCCCAAAAAATTCATTAATCTTACTTTTGATTGGCTCTTGCTGTCTCGCAAAGTGCCTTGAAAGCCGCAGCATCGTTCACTGCAAGCTCTGCAAGCATCTTTCTGTTGATGCTTACGTTAGCGTTTTTAAGTCCGCTCATAAGCTTGGAATAAGAAAGATCGTTCATTCTTGCAGCTGCATTGATCCTGACTATCCAAAGTCTTCTGTACTCTCTCTTTGTCTGCTTTCTGCCTGCGAAGGAATATGCCATCGCCTTCATTACAGACTGCTTAGCTACTCTGTACTGCTTGCTTCTTGCGCCGAAGTAGCCCTTAGCTGCCTTAAGTACCTTCTTATGCTTCTTACGAGCATTTAAAGCTCCTTTAACTCTTGCCATTTTCTATTCCTCCAATTAAATATAGGGTAACTCTTTTCTCATAACCTTAACGTTTGTGGAATCCACAAGGGTAGGCTTTCTGTAGCCTCTCTTAACCTTTGTGCTCTTCTTTGTTAAGATGTGCTGCTTGTTAGCTTTTGTTCTTTTGATCTTACCTGTGCCTGTAACGGAAACACGCTTGGCAACAGCTTTTCTTGTCTTTAACTTAGGCATTTTGTCATCCTCCTATTAAGCCTTGGGTGCAAGGAACATAGCCATGGTCCTTGCTTCCATTTTGGGTTGCTTCTCAACAGTGCCGTACTCGCTCACAAGCTCGGCAAAGTTATTCATTATCTTGACAGCCGCATCCTGTCTGGTCATCTCACGGCCTCTGAAGCGTATGCTGACCTTTACCTTATTTCCATCCTTAAGGAACTTTATGGCATTTTTCACCCTAACCTCAACATCGTGAGTATCAATATTGGGAGAGAGGCGAACCTCCTTAAGAGAAACGATCTTTTGCTTCTTTCTGGCATCCTTTTCCTTCTTTGCAAGGTCGAACTTGTACTTGCTGTAGTCCATGATCTTGCATACGGGCGGCTTTGCCTGAGGCGAGATCTTTACAAGATCAAGTCCTTTCTCATCGGCAATCTTCTGCGCATCTCTTGCAGACATAATGCCAAGCTGCTCTCCGCTGTCGCTTATCAAGCGAACCTCCTTGTCCCTTATCTGTCCGTTTGTCATTAAATCGGTAATGGTCGGCACCTCCTTATTGTGGTTTAAAATTCAACTCCGATAAAAAAAGCAGAGCCGAAGCCCTGCATTAAACACAAAAATAAAAAGTGTTAAACCTCAAAACACGAAAGTCGTAAGGTGAGCAAAGCTTCTTCGTATAACAGAATGGTATTTTACCATTGTTTTATACATTTGTCAATATCTTTTTACATATAATTTTATATTTTTATGATACCCTTTTTCGTTATATAAACTCCGACCCGAGTGAATCGATCAGTGTTTCCCTAAGATATTCGTACCTCTTTTTCTTTTCTTCTTTTGCAAAATGCA
>CAMOYW010000057.1 GCA_946630405.1 uncultured Clostridia bacterium
TATCACGGTTATCCTTGCCTCGGGTATCTCGTCTTTTATAAGGTTTGCGGCATTTCTTGCACTTTGACAGCTTCCGCTGAGCTTTGCGGACATACAAATGCAGATTATATCGTAACCGGGTTTTGCGTATTCTTCAAAAGCATCCGCATAGTCGGAAACGGCAGGGCAGGAAGTTTTGGGTATTATTCCGCCCGAAGCTTTTTGATAGAACTCAAACTGACTGAGCTCCTCGCCCTCCTTGCGGTAAATTTCGCCGTCAAAGCTGACATAAAGCGGAACGACCTTTATGAAATTGTCCTGTATATCCTTCGGATTAAGGTCTGCGGCGCTGTCGCAAATAAGTTTTATGGGTCTCATCACAATGTCTCCGGAATGGGTATCCCTCTCGGCTCAACGGGGGTCGAGAAAACTATCTGTGTGCTCGTTTTACCGAATTTTTGAAGTCTGCCTATAAACTCGTCAAGATCCATGGTACTTTGGAAGGTGACCTTTAAAAGCATGCTGTATTCTCCCGTTACGCAGTTGCATTCAAGCACGTTGGGTTCAGCCTGTATAAAGGGGTAGAATTCCTTTTTCTGCTCGGGCTGCATTTCAAGGTTTATAAATGCGGTTATGTGATAGCCGAGCTTTTGCCTGTCCACACGCACACGGTAGTTTTGTATTATCCCCGATTTTTCGAGATGGTCTATTCTTGAAGAAACTGCGGGAGAGGAAAGAAACACCTGCTCCGCAATATTTTTGAGCGGTGTTCTTGCGTTTTGCTGCAATATTTCAAGTATTTTCTTATCTATTTTGTCCAAAATATCACCGGACCTTTCAAATCCAAGTTAACACCGATCAAAGGATGAAATTATCATTGTTTGTAATTGCTGCGCAACCGCATATCTATGCTGACTGATTTTGACCCGAATCGGTGCTTTCCTAAAAAAATTAAGACATCTGCTATAATAACATAATTATTTTTAGTTGTCCATACCTATTTTAAGGTTAATGCTTATTTTTAACGGAATTTTTGAAACAGAAAAGGCGATGCCAAACGGCACCGCCTGTATATGATTTATTTGGCAAACAATTAAGCCTGTGTAGCCTCTTCGGTAGACTCAGCCTCTGTCTCGCCCTCAGCAGTCTCAGCTTTGGTCTCATCCTCAGCCTTTGTCTCGCCCTCAACGGTCTCAGCCTCAGTCGCATCCTCAGCCTTTGTCTCGCCCTCAGCGGTCTCAGCCTCAGTCGCATCCTCAGCCTTTGTCTCGCCTTCAGCGGTCTCAGCCTCTGTTGTATCCTCTACGGAAGCTTCCTCTACTGTAGCCTCTTCAACAGTAGTCTCCTCAGTAGTACCCTGCTGTGCGGAGTTACAAGCTGTGAAAGCCATACCTAAAGATAATACAAGTGCGCCTAATAATAATGTCTTTTTCATGATCTTGATCCTCTTTCCTTTGAAAAAATTCTCTTTCTAAATGCCTGACTCATAGGCATTTTGGTATAGGAAACTCTAAATCTTATGGGAGTGTCCTAACCTTTGAACATAAAGAGTATAGTATAAGTTTGTGAACAAATTATGAACAAAATGTAAATAAAATATGAACAGGGCTATTTTGCTTTATTTTGGATAAATGGTGCAATTCTAACCTGAAAAATCATCTTTTTGTGTGCATTTTGTACTGTTACGTATTTCGCTTTTTGATATTGTGTATGCTTTTGGCGCTTCGTTATTTTACAGTTTTGACACAAAACGCAAAATAAGTTGCTTTAATTTGAAAAATATTGTATAATGCTTTAAAAAGAAGGTACGAAATTTGGGGTTTGTTATGGCAAAGAGAACAGGTAAAAAAGGTATCGTCGGAAAGAATGAATTCGGCGAGGATATATTTGAAATAGAATTAGACGAACAAAAGGAAAAGGCAAGCATCGAAAAGACAAGGGATGCCCTTGCCGTCGCATTTAAAGCGGGGCTTAAGCCGAAGGAAAAGATCGAGATAATCTGCCCCGAGTGCGGCAACGAGGTCGTGCTTGATGAGGATAACAAGTGTCCCGAATGTGGTTGTGAGTTTGAGGAGAACATAAAGGAATTTAAGCTGACAAAGTTCGGCGCTCTCATAACCGCTCTTTCGAGTATATTTTACCTCATGTTCATGGCTTTTATGTACTATACGGGCTATGACAGTGCGGTTTCCTCAAAATACAGAGAGATAAAGAAAATACTTCTTGATATAATCAACGACCCTACCGCAAGTAAGCTTATAGGAGCGGCGGCGCTGCTTCTTGCACTTTCCATACTTGTGGTGGCGGTAAGACCCAGAGGCATGAAGCTTGCCATAAGCCTTTTGATGCTCTCCATTGCGGGACTTTCTCTTAGGCTGTTTTGGTTTTCACAGGCACAGACTCTGTTTTGCCCCTTTGCATGGGCGCTTGTGGCGATGCCTGCGGTGCAGGTGTTCGGAGGCTTTTTCTGCTTCATTGATCAATTCATAAATCCCTCGGGTGCACCGTAATGATAGGCAAAATTTGGAAAAATCCGTATTTTTGCCTGACAAGGATGTTTTTTCTTGCCGTGTACGGAGTGCTTGGCTCGGTAATGCTTTTGTTCGATCCCTTGCCCAGTGCCTGCAAGCTTGGGGCAAGTTGTCCGTTTTGCGGTGTTAGAAGGGCACTTTTGGCATTTTTCAGCCTTGATTTTAAAAAAGCCGATTCCTTAAACGGGCTTTATATCCTTGTTTTGGCGGTGTTTATCCTTATGCTGGCGGACGGGGTGCTTAATTTTAAAACAACATATAAATATTTTTTCATAAGAAAGGGAAAAAGAAATGAGTGATTTAAAGGTAGTCATACTTGCCGCAGGGCAGGGAACAAGAATGAAGTCGGATGTACCCAAGGTGCTTCACAAGGTACTTGATAAACCTATGGTGGAGTATGTTATCGATGCGAGCAAGGAAGTGGGCGCAAAGGATATTTGCGTGGTAATCGGTCATCAGTCGGCTATGGTAAAGTCTATCATAAAAGACAGATGTGACGACGTAAGCTTTGCCCTTCAAAAGGAACAGCTCGGTACGGGCCATGCCGTGATGCAGACGGGCGATTTTATCAACGAGGGCAATATACTTGTGCTTTGCGGAGATACTCCACTTATAAAGGCGGAGACCATAAAGGAATTTTTGGAATATCATGAAAAAGAGGGCAATGCCGTTACGGTAATGTCTATGTGTGTGGATGAACCTACGGGCTACGGCAGGATAATCCACGATAAATACGGAGCGTTTTTAAGAATAACCGAAGAAAAGGATGCTACCGAGGAAGAGAGAAAGATATGTGAGGTAAATACGGGAGTATATATCTTCAAGGCGGAGGCACTTTGCGAGGCTCTCGGCAAGCTTAAAAACGACAATGCACAAAATGAATACTACCTTACCGATACGGTGGAGCTTATCGCTCAAAGCGGCAAAAACGTATCTGCGTTCATGGGTAAGGATGCCGATGAATTTATGGGCATCAACAACAAGCTTCAGCTTTCCCGTGCCATTGCCGTAATGAGAGACAGGATAAACACAAGGCTCATGCTCGACGGCGTGACTATAACCGACCCTTCAAGCACCTACATAGGCAGTGATGTTAAAATAGACAGAGATACCATAATCTATCCCGGCTGTATGATAGAAGGAAAGACCGAGATAGGGAAAAGCTGTATCATAGGTCCCAACACCAAGATAACCACATCCAAGATAGATGATTGTGTTACTATACTTACAAGCGTTCTTGACAGAGCAGAAATAAAGTCCATGACTACCGTAGGTCCTTTTGCATACCTTCGTCCCGATTCAAAGATAGGTGAGCATGTAAGGATAGGTGACTTTGTGGAGATCAAAAATTCCACCATTGACGACGGTACAAAGGTCAGCCACCTTACCTATGTGGGCGACAGCGATGTGGGCAAGTGCGTAAACTTCGGCTGCGGTACCGTGACCGTAAACTATGACGGAAAAACAAAGAACCGCTGCAAGATAGGCGACGGTGCATTCATAGGCTGTAACACCAACCTTGTTGCACCCGTTGAGGTGGCACCCGGCGCATATACAGCCGCAGGCTCCACCATTACCGAAAACGTGCCCGAAGACAGCCTTGCCATAGCAAGAAGCCGTCAGGAAAACAAAGAGGGCTGGAGAAAGAAAAGCAATAAATAATGAATAGGAAAGGCGGCATTGTGTCCGCCTTTTTTGCTGCAATTCGGTTAGTGTAGAGTATTTGCATAAAAATTGCTTGTCCGTATTCTTATAAAATATAATTATTAACACTATTTAAGTTAGGGTATGGTACTTGCATAAAAATTTGTATCGGAAATTTGTTGCTTTTTTACTTGAAATATCTTTGATAAAGTTGTATCATTATTGCCATAAAGGAGGCGATTAATATGTTAAATTGCTTTAAAAATGAAAAATTTCTCTGCGGTGTATGCGGAGCGTTGACGGTTATCGTTGCAAACAAGATAGTTAAGGCTCAGGCGACAAGAAAAATCGCCGTTAAGGGCTTAGCCGGCGGTATGAAGCTGCATGCGGATGCCAAGGCTGCTTTCCGTGACATGATGGATCAGGCGGAGGATATCTGTTGTGACGCCAAGTCCGAGGCAGGTATTGCAGACAATGAAAAGGTTTGATATTACCTACGATAAGCCGGGACGTATAAGAGTGCGTCTCGGCTCTTTCGTATTTGAGAAAAATTTGGAGATAGCTCTTTGTGAGAGACTTTGTAAAAGCGATGCGATCATAAGCGCGCAAGCACATTATCAGAACGGTTCCGTGCTTATGTACTATAAGGAAGGAAAAAGGGAAGCCGCACTTAACGAGCTTAAATCGGTGGATATAAAGGCACTTACGCCCGTGGAGGCGAAAGGTGAACTTGCCGTAAAGAGTGCCGATTCCCTGTTTGCGGAATGTGTGACGGCTCTTTTGTTCAGAAAAGTTGCGTATTCGGCATTTATACCGACTCCGATACTCAGTGCCATTACTATAGTAGACAGCCTTTCTTTTATATGGAAGGGAGTAAAGTGTCTTCTTGAGGGAAAGATGTGTGTTGAGGTGCTTGATGCGGCATCTATTTCCTGCTGTATAGCCAATAAGAGTTATTCTACGGCGGCAAATGTGATGCTTTTGCTCAGGATATCGGGACTTTTGGAAGATTATACGAGGGTCAGGACGAGGGCGACGCTTGCGGACAGCCTTGCAATAAGCGGCGGAGACGTATGGGTGCTGCGTGACGGAACGCCGACCCTTGAAAAGCTTATAAATGTTCAAAAAGGCGACGATGTTGTGGTACACATGGGTACGGTCATTCCCGTAGACGGAAGGGTCGTGGGCGGAGAAGCCCTTGTAAATGAAAGTGCCATGACGGGTGAACCTCTTTCCGTACTTAAAAGAGAAGGTGCAAGTGTATTTGCGGGCACGGCAGTGGAAGAGGGCGATATTGTCGTAAGAGCAAGCGGAAATTCTTCCGATACCAAGATAAATAAGATAATAGAGCTTATAGACAATTCCGAAAATTTAAAGTCAAGTTTGCAAGGCAAGGCGGAAAGAATGGCGGACAGGATAGTGCCGTTCAGCTTTTTGGGCTTTGGAGCTGTGCTTTTGTTCACACGTTCTCTTGTGAGGGCATCGGCTATGCTCATGGTCGACTATTCGTGTGCGCTTAAGCTTTCGATACCTATTGCCGTTATATCCGCTCTTAACGAAGCGGCGAAGGACAATATTACGGTAAAGGGCGGAAGATTTTTTGAGGAGCTTGCCATGGCGGATACCGTTGTGTTTGACAAAACGGGCACTCTTACTTCCGCAGAACCCGTGCTTGCGGGTGTGATACCTTTTGGCAGAAATTCCGAAGAAAGGATATTGAAACTTGCGGCATGTATAGAGGAGCATTTTCCTCATTCGGTGGCAAGAGCTGTGGTGAACGGCGCAAAAGAGAGAGGTATCAATCACGAGGAGGAGCATACCGAGGTCAATTATATAGTTGCGCACGGTATTTCCACCACCATTCACGGTAAGAAAGCCGTAATAGGAAGCCGTCACTTTGTGGAGGAAGATGAAGGCATTGTTTTCACCCCCGCTCAAGAAAAGAAGATAGCGGAGGGCATAGGAGAGTGTTCGGCGGTCTATCTTGCGGTGGGCGGTAAGCTTGTCGGGGTGTTACTTGTAAACGACCCTCCGAGAGAAGAAGCGGTCGGGGTGGTACGAAAGCTTAAGGAAATGAACCTTGATGTGGTTATGCTTACGGGTGACAGTGAGGCGGCGGCAAAGAGTTGTGCCGAAAAGCTCGGTATAGATATGTACAGGGCTCAGGTCCTTCCGGAGGATAAGCATAAGCATGTGGAGGCGCTTAAAGCCGAAGGAAGGCGTGTTGTAATGGTCGGCGACGGTATAAACGACGCGCCCGCTCTTGCGGCGGCGGATGTTTCGGTAGCTATGGCGGATGCGTCCGACATAGCCAGAGA
>CAMOYW010000058.1 GCA_946630405.1 uncultured Clostridia bacterium
AGACCTTGACTGGACGAACAAAAAATCAAGAAGCACGGTGGAAATGAACGATAAGGCTTTCCGACCCGCAATTGAAAAAACGGATGCAAACATAGCGGCATACGATACCGTGTTTGTGGGCTTTCCCGTTTGGTGGTACACAGCTCCTACCATTATAAACACTTTCCTTGAAAGCTACGACTTTTCGGGCAAGAAGATAGTAATTTACGCAACTTCGGGCGGCAGCGGACTCGGAAAGACGAGTGAAGATCTGAAAGCAAGTGTATCGGACACTGCGACCATAGTGAGCGGAAAAGTGTTGAACGGCATGAATGAAGATAAAATAAAAGAATGGGCAGAACAGTTTTTATAAAATTCGTGTATAATATGTAAGTATTGCGGGGTGACTTCCGAGAGAGGTTGCCTCGTTTTACAATATAAGGGAAGGAAATTTTGGTATAAAAAATATGTCACGCAATTTTTACCACAATATGTAGTACACAAATAAAAGTGATTAGGGCATATTTACTTTTTGTGTCTTTTTTAGTGTCAAATTCTTTAAAATTAGCAGAAAAACGGCTATTTATTTTATTTTTTATGTTGATTTTTACTAAAATTTGTTTTATAATTACTTTAACTATGAATACGACCCGAGGCTTGGGGATGAGGTGCTTTGGTTTTTTAGCGGGAATCGAGGCAAGCATTTTCGGGCAGAAGCTAAGTATTTATGGACCCTATACCGATATAGGGTTTTGGAAGGGAGAATTCCCTTCGTGAAAGGCTGCGGCACGTAAGGGCTTTGCGGTGTTTCGGGTATGCTTTTCCGAGAGCGTCAACGAGGATATGAGCAATACCTTGCACTTTGCATATTTCCATGCGTTCGGTTCAGACCTTTCAAATCGGTACAAAATTTAAAAGGAGGATTTTCAATGAAGAAACGACTTCTCTCATTGGTGCTTGCCGCAAGCCTTGTATTAGGCTCAGTTACGGTATATGCCAATGATACCGTTGTTGCCGAGCCTTCGGATGCGGTCGGTGTTTCGGATGAAGTAGAGTCTGCGCAGAGTGTACAACTCGGCGATGACACACAGGCTTATGCTTTGGAAACTTCACCTTGGGCTACCACTTCACCTTGGCAGGCTACCGTTTACGGCGATTGCGGCGGTCAGGAAAGAGTTGACAATCTGGGCAACCCCGAGTATGCCGACTATTACCATGACGAAAGCGGAAACGTTATCTATCCTTATGAAGTAGTTGAAGACGGAAGCTCCGTTCGTGTAAGAATGGGTGTTCCTTCACTCATCGGCTATGAGGATGATGCTCCCGCAAGCTCACTTGCAACCGGTAAGATCGCAGGCTCGACCGAAGGTATAGTTTACTATTACCAGGAGCTCAGCAAGGATGATGACTTTACATTATCCGCTACGGCTAACGTAAACGATGTTTGGACTTTCAACAATCAGGTTTCCTTCGGTGCTACCGTCAGAGATCATGTTGCGCCTTTCAGTGCTGCAACTGCTGACAGAAAGCCCGGAAGCACTATCACCGCAGGTCCTACACAGACAAAGAACCTTCGTGACGGTGCGGGTGCTATGTCCTTTGGATACACCAGAAACTCGTCCAACGCGATAACTCGCTACGACTCTGCCGCTACGGCAGTTCCCAAGGCGGGCGATTCTATACCTGTTTCCATCAAGAAAGCAGGCGATAACTACACCATTACCTTTGGTGATGACACCACTACCGTAACAGCCGAAGAAGCAGGCATAGCTTTTGAAGATGACAAGATCTTCGCAGGTTTCTTCGCTTCCCGTGCGGCAGACGTAACATTCACAAATGTTAAGCTTTCCGTAGCAGGTGCGGCTGTTGAAGTTGGTGACTGGGAAGAGAACGGAAACGGTCTCAACGGTCAGACTAAGGAAAACGCTACATCCGACAAGCTTTCCTTAGGTTCCTTCACACACAATGATGATTTTTCCGAGCTTAGCATCTCTGTTCCCGATGCAGGCGACGGCGTAGGTAAGTTCTCAAACTCCGAGGATTCCTACTATTACACAGCTCGTAAAGCTCCCGCAGGTGAGGACTTTACATTAAAGGGCACTATCAACGTTAACGCAGTTGATACTATCACCAACCCCAAGCAGTGGGCAGCAGGTGCTATCGTATTTAACAAGCACTATGTTAAGGGTGCTACCGATGAAACTCTCAAGGGTCAGAACGGCGAGAGCTTCTTCGTAGGTCTTATGTCCACAGACGGTTCCCTTGTAGATGTTGTTTACAGATCTACGGACGGAGCTGCAGCTAAGGTCGTTCAAGTAGCAGGTACCGGCGCATCTTTCGGCGGCAACTACGGACCTTACGATATCAAGATCAAGAAGAGCGATGACATATTAAAGGTGACCATTAAGGACGCCAACGGAAACGTTCTTACAGATTCTACCGGAAAGGCAGTAGGCGAAGTTGACCTCAGTCTCTCCGAACTCGGACTTTCTTTTGCAGACAATCAGTACATCGGTTACTGTGTGGCAAGAGGCGGTTCCATCAATGTTACAAATAACTCCCTTAGCGTAGGCTCTAAGAAGGTAGAGAGCATCTCTATCGCTCAGAACCCCGATAAGGTAGATTATTACAGCACAGAGTCTTTCGACTACACAGGTCTTAAGCTCAACGTTAAATACACAGACGGTACCACGGCTGTACTTGACAGTGCAGACGAGGATGACTACAGCGAGATGAGCTTTACGGGCTTTGATGAGGCTACAAGCAAGAGCTTCACAGACGTCGGTAACAGAGTTATCAATGTAGCTGTAGGTGCGGGTACTTGCGAACTTCCCGTTACCGTAAGACCTATCAAGGTCACAAACATCGCAGTTAATTATCAGCCCACCAATAACGAGTACGTTACGGGCGCACAGTTCAACCCCGCAGGTCTTGTTGCGGTAGCTACCCTTGAGGACGGCTCCGTTAAGACCATGGCAGCAGCTAACAGAGCTTACACCATAAACGGTCAGGAATTCGCAGCTAACGGCGTATTCACAGACGATATGGCAGGCGACACTGTTATCAAGCTCAGCTACGGCGGAGATGACAACATAGATCCCAACGGTGTATACGGAGATATCCCTGTTACCGTTAAGAAAGCTACACTTCAGTACATCGACATCATGACCAAGCCCGCTACCACACGCTTCTGCGTAGGTGATGAGCTTAATACGGCAGGTCTCGTTGTACAGGCTGTTTACTCCATAGACGGAGAGACTTCCGGTAAGATGGTCGTTCTCAATGAGGATGAGTATCATATCGAAGGTTTTGATTCTTCTGCAGTTACAAACAGCCAGACACTTACAATAGTTTATAACGCAGATCCTTCCAAGACGGTTACATATGATGTTTCCATCATCGAAGTTGCCGTTCTCGGTACGGAGATTGTTTACTATCCTCGTCTTACCTATGAGGTAGGCGAAGAGTTCGATCCTACGGGCTTATCCGTTGAGATCACTTATAACAACGATACTACAAAGTCGCTCGACAGAGCAAACTACTATGTATTTGACGGCTCCGCTTACTACGCTGTTGATTCCGACGGAACAAAGACAGCAGTATCCGAAAGCGAAGCTAAGGCTGAGATGAGCTATTATATAGACCTCAGCAATTTCTCTACCGCTGCGGTAGGAAGAACTGCCGTTAAGGTAGTTACATCCGGTTACGGCGAGATGGATCTCGTTGCTACGGTTAGAGATAAGAGTTCCTATATCTGGAAGGCAACTTTCTTCGGCGCATCTTCACTCGGTGTAAACGAGAACAGCGAGCCCTCCGATATGACACTTACAAAGACAGACGGTTCTACCTTCATTAACAACAAAGAAGAGCGTAACATTCTTCCCGAAGTAATGACAGAGGGTAAGCTCAGCGGCGTTGAGAAGGTAAGACTTAACTCCTGGAACGGTGCCGGTAAGGTATCGGGCGACCAGGACGGTATAGCTTACTACTATACAAGGGTTGACGGAAGCCAGAACTTCAAGCTTTCCGCCGACATTACCGTAAACAGATACCTTATGGATCCCAAGAATGCTTCCGATATGGCTCAGATCAAGGCTAAGCAGGAAGAGCTTGCTAAGCAGGGCATCATCGTTGACGAGATCGAGGCTATGGACAGACTTCGTTCCGGTCAGGAGTGCTTCGGTATCATGGCAAGAGACGTAATACCTCTTGCAGGCGGTGTTTACGATGGTACATATATGGGCGGTATCACCAACCATATGACAACAGATATTTCCAAGGCTGCAATAGATGATTACGGCGAACCCGTAGACCTCTATAACGCTTGGAAGGGTGAGCCCGGCGATGCGAGCAAGTATGTGCTTACCGACAGCGAGGGTAACACTTACAGAGTAACAAGGGATGACGTAGCTACAACATTTGCTTCCAATATCGTTATTGCAGGTGGATGTACAGATTCTACTTATCCCACAGATCCTACATCTTCAAGCTACTACAGAAAGTCCATAATGAACAGGATCAACATTATGGTAAGAACGGGCGTTATTTCTCCCACAGGTGGTGGTACGAGAGTAGGTATCAAGTCTACCACAAAGACTGTTCCCGTTTCGGGCGACAAGTATAATGTAACACTTCAGAAGCTTAACAACGGCTTCCTTATCACAACTTACAACTATCAGACTGGTGAGACAAACACCCAGTATGATAAGAACAGCGAACTTGACTCCGACGGCGTTCTCAACATTCAGAATGAGGACAACATCTGGGTTGGTTTCTTTGCTTCACGTTGGGCAGATATCGACGTTTCTGATATTACTCTTTATGAGATAGATCCCGACACAGACCTTGTAGATGTTCCCGCAACAGAGGAAATCTACTCACCTACAGTACAGGTTGGTTCTCCTCTTTACACAACAAAGACGGATTATAACCTCTACGCTAAGGTAAACAACCCCAGCGGCGGTTATGCTACTATCAGCGTAAACGACAAGGTTGTTCACTCCAATGTTATCATGTCCAAGAGATATGCAAGCTATCCCATTACTCTTACACCCAACAGTGTAAACAATGTAACTATCGCTTACACTCCCAGTACTGCGGATAACTGCTCATCTTATGCGACTGTAATTTCAAGATATCAGATCACATGTACTGCGATCAACGATATCACTGCACTTTATGTAAGTCCCGACGGTAGCGTTCAGACGGGTGACGGTTCAAGAGAGAAGCCTATCGATCTTGAGTCCGCTATCGGTTTCTCCGACCTCGGTACTAACATCATCATGCTTGACGGTACATACCACATCAGGAATACCGACAAGGCAGGTATCTCCATCGGAGAGCTTCAGTCGGGTGCTGCTACTAACCGTAAGGTGATCAGAGCCGACGAGGGTGCACATCCCGTACTTGACCTTGAAGGTCAGTATGCAGGTATCTCCTGTGCAGGTAGCTACTGGACATTTGACGGATTCGAGATCACAAACTCAGGCCCTAACATGAAGCCTTTCCAGGTTGGCGGTAACAACTGTGTAGTTAAGAACTTGACTTCACACCACAACCAGGATACGGGTATTCAGATCTCAAGACTTATCAACAACCAGTACACTATTGATACATGGCCCGCAAACAACCTTATCATCGACTGTGAGTCATTTGATAACTGCGACCCTGCAATGCAGAACGCAGACGGTATGGCTGCTAAGCTTACCGTAGGTTACGGCAATGTATTTGAGGATTGTATTTCTCACCATAACCTTGATGACGGCTGGGATTGCTACACCAAGCTTTCCACAGGTGCCATCGGACCCGTAACTCTTGAGAACTGTATAGCATACAGAAACGGCGTTGAGCTTCTTGATGACGGCTCCGAGGTAGCTTATGCTTCCGCAACAGCTTCCGGTAACGGCTTCAAGCTCGGCGGTGAGGACATTATGGTTGCTCACTATCTCAAGGACGCAAAGACATTCGACAACAGAGCTAACGGTGTTGACTCTAACAACAACCCCGGCTTCAAGATGAGAAATGTCATTGCACACAATAATGCTTACAACTTTGCTCTTTACACCGGTTCGGGTGTTGTTCTCTATGATTCCAAGGGAAGCACAAGAGATGAGCAGAGAAGACCTTATAAGTTCAACTATGATGTAAAGGGTGCTGTTTCCATCACAGGTAACAACGCAGATAAGATCGGTTCTCTTACCGATGCTACCGAGTTTGGTAACGCAAACGATACACCTCTTGAGAGCTTATCTAACTATTGGATCTATTCCAACAATACAACTGCTGTTGCTAAGGATGTATCCTATGAGGGAACTTCCAAGGTAGTTAACCAGGAGGTAGCACTCGACGTTGATGCACTCATCAAGAGTACAAACAAGTTCGATTCTATCGACTCTACCACAAAGCGTTACAGAAGAAACAACGACGGTACATTCTACCACGGCGATTACCTTGCAAGAACTACAGAGTATGTTCATGACGA
>CAMOYW010000059.1 GCA_946630405.1 uncultured Clostridia bacterium
AGAAAAGAGTGTGATAAAATCCCTCGAAAGCTACAGAAGCCCTATGTGCGATGCGCTTAACAAAAGCGAACGCTTTGAAGCACCTGCCGATATAAAGACTCTTGCCGATATGGCGGAAGATGTTGTCAGCCTCGGAAATCAGACGGGAGAGGGCTGGTTTTTGACGGCAGAGCTTTTGGAGCTTATACACGCAGGTGTTATGAATAATATCTGCACACAGCCTTTTGCATGCCTACCCAACCATGTGACGGGAAAAGGTGTGATAAAGGAACTTAGAAGAAGAAACAGAAAAAGCAACATAGTTGCGATAGATTACGATCCCGGAGCGAGTGAAGTAAATCAGCTGAACAGAATCAAGCTTATGCTTTCCACAGCTCAATTAAATCTGGGGAAGAAGGAGAAAAAGAACGCATGAAAGCAATTATACTTGTGGCAGGCTATGCAACACGCCTTTATCCACTCACCAAAACGACACCCAAGCCTTTACTTGAGGTGGGAGGTAAACCCATCATCGACTACATTCTTGAGGAGATAAATACCCTTGATGATGTGGATGAAGTGTTTGTGGTATCCA
Organism: uncultured Clostridia bacterium; assembly: GCA_946630405.1. Classification (GTDB taxonomy): domain Bacteria; phylum Bacillota; class Clostridia; order Lachnospirales; family CAG-274; genus UBA3680. The sequence goes on from CAMOYW010000059.1 coordinate 575, forward strand.
ACCATAAATTTGCTTCTCATTTTGAAAAATGGGCTGAGGGACTGAATAATCCCAAGAAGGTCACGGTGCTTGATGACGGCACCACAAACGAGGACAACAGAAGAGGTGCGATAGGAGATATTCTTTATACCGTAGAGCAGGGCAATATTGATGACGATGTTGTTATAATTGCGGGTGATAATCTCTTTACCTATAAGCTTGCCGATAATGAGAAGTTTTTCCGTGAGAAAGGCGCAGATTGCGTTTGCGTTAAGGAAATGAACGACTATGAGGCTCTTAAAAGCCTCGGAGTTGCCGAAATGGATGAAAATGGGAAAATAATCGGGCTTGAGGAAAAGCCCCAAGAGCCTAAGAGCAATAAGGCGGCATTTGCCACATATATGTACACAAAAGATACGGTGAAACTTTTCAGACAGTACATAGATGAAGGCAATAAGCCCGATGCACCCGGCAATTTCCTTCACTGGCTTCACACAAGAAAGCCCGTTTACGGCTGGATAATGACGGGAGAGTGCTACGACGTGGGTACTCTTGCCGCTCTTGAAGAGGTCAGAGAGATATTTAAGTGATGAAGCGGCTCAGTATATATACCGACGGTGCCTGTTCGGGAAATCCCGGAAGAGGCGGATACGGTATCGTGATGCTTTATAACGAGCATAAAAAGGAAATGAGCGCAGGTTATCGGCTTACCACAAACAATCGCATGGAGCTTCTTGCCGTTATTGTGGCTCTTGAAGCGTTGAAAGAACCGTGCATAGTGGATCTGTATTCCGATTCAAAGTATGTTGTGGATTCGATTGAAAAAGGCTGGGTCTACGGCTGGAAAAAGAAAGGCTGGATCAAGTCGGATAAACAGCCTGCCTTAAATGTGGATCTTTGGGAAAAACTTTTGCCTCTTTTAGAAAGACACGAGGTACATTTTCGGTGGGTCAAAGGGCATAACGACAATAAATATAATGAACGTTGCGATACACTTGCAGTAGCAGCTTCAAACTCAAACGAGCTTTTGGAAGACGTTAATTATATCCGTTGACAGGTTTTTATAGGATTTAGGAGGAATTTTTTACTTGATAGAGGACTTACCCGGGCATATTATTGCCATAGTCATATTACTTTTGCTTAAAGGACTTGCGATGGCACTTACGGTCGCATATTCCGTGCTGAGGCTTAAACGCTCGCATTATATCTCGGAAGGAAGCAAGCTTGAGGGGCTTATGGAAAATGCTCAAAGCAGCATAAATGCTTGCTCTGTCGCAAACGCTTTTATGGGGGTCATAATAGGCTTTTTGAGCAGCCTTTCTCCTTATGAGGCGATGCGAAACGCTTTTGGTTATATCGAGAATCAAACATTGAGGTCGTGGGTCTCTGCTGCTGTTGTTATCGTTGTGGTGTCGTTCTTTTTTGCATTAGTGGGTATCATTATACCGAGACTTGTTGCGAGCCGACATCCCGATGCGGTGGTGCTCAGGCTTTCGGCGGTCGCCGATCTTTTCGGTGTGCTGTTCAAGCCCATTTCACTGCTTACAGACCTTGTGTATATGCTTGTGAAGCAAAAGCTTGTACCCGATGAGGATGTGAGTGAAGAAGAGATACTCATGATGGTGGATGCGGGCAGTGAGCAAGGTTCCATTGATGAGCATGAGATGGAAATGATCACTAATGTTTTTGAATTTGACGATAAGCTTGCGGGTGAAATAGCTACACACCGTAAGGACATAACCGCTCTTTCGGTGGATGCAAGCGCCGAGCAAATTGCCGAGGTCATTCAAAACGAAAAGTATTCAAGGCTTCCTGTTTATGAGGAAGATATCGACCATATTGTGGGTATTTTGCATGTGAAGGATTTTATGCACCTTGTATTGACCGAGGGTATTGAAAGCTTTGACATGAAAAAGCTTATGATGGAGCCGTACTTCGTGCCCTATACCAAAAAGACGGATGAGCTTTTTGCGGAAATGCAGCGTAGAAAGATACATATGGCGATAGTGTCCGATGAATACGGGGGTACCGAAGGCGTTGTGACTATGGAAGACCTTATCGAGGAGATAATGGGCGAAATAAATGACGAGTATGATGAGGAGGAACAGCCCGATATAGACAAGCTGTCCGAAAATGTTGTGAGCATAGAAGGAGCGACCGCGCTTGAGGATGTGGCGCAGGAACTTAACATACCCATGCCCGAAGAGGAATATGACACTCTCGGAGGCTTTTTGATAGCTAAACTTGACAGAATACCCGATGAAAGCGAATCGGGGCTTACGGTCGAATATGAGGGTTATATATTCGAGATAGAAAAAATCGAGGATAATCGTATAGTAAGAGTTAATGCCCGTAAACAGGATGATGTTTCTGACGGGGATGAAGAAAGGGAATGTGAAAAAACACAGTCCCAAGAAGTAAACAATCAATGAAAGAGTAATATTTAAAGGAAAATAAAGTTTTCTTTCAAAATGAAAGCCTTTCACCAATGTTTCAAGGCATTGGTGAAAGGCTTTTTTTACATCTGTCATATAAAAAGCTTGTTTGTTATAAATAGAATTTATAACAAACAATAAATATTTTAAATTTTACAAAATCCCTTTGACCCTTTATTTTAGTAGTAAATAATACTTATGAGGAGAAATAGGTGTGAGAGGATTTAATACGGATTGTTTACATTTAACAAATGAAGAAAAAGATATAAAACATTACGGAGCAATAAGCTTCCCCATATATCAGACGGCAACTTACGAACATGAGGGAGTGGGGAAAAGCACGGGGTTTGATTACAGCCGATTGCAAAATCCCACAAGGGAAAGGCTTGAAAAGACAGTTGCTGTTTTGGAGGGAGGAGTGGATGCCTTGGCGCTTTCTTCGGGCATGGCTGCGATCAGCCTGCTTATGGAGATTTTTTGCCCCGGGGATCATATTATAAGCGAGGGGGATCTCTACGGAGGTTCTATACGTTTGTTTGATAATGTGTCCAAAAAGAATGGCTTGGAATTTTCGTTTATAGACTGTTCAAGGGAAAATGTGGAAGAATATATAAGGGAAAATACGAGGGCTATATATATCGAAACTCCCACAAATCCCATGATGAGAATAGCCGATATAGAAAAGATTTCTCAAATCGCCAAAAAACCTGGGCTTATACTTATAGTGGACAATACCTTTTTGTCCCCTTATTTTCAAAATCCCCTAAAGTTGGGAGCGGATGTGGTGGTACACAGCGGCACTAAATTTTTAAGCGGGCACAATGATACTCTTGCGGGTTTTTTGGTGACAAATGACATTGAAATATCGGAAAAACTACGCTTTTTGATCAAAACCACGGGTGCGGGTCTTTCTCCCTTTGACAGTTGGCTTGTGTTAAGAGGTATCAAAACTCTGGGCATACGCATGGAGAGGGCTGAAAAGAATGCTCGTGAGCTGGCAAAGTGGCTAAAGGGGCAGAAGATAGTAGAAAGAGTCTATTACCCGGGTTTGGAAGAACACAGAGGATATGAGATAATTAAAAAACAGGCAAGAGGCTTTGGCTCCATGATAACTTTTGATGTAAAAAGTCAAGAACAGGTTTTTGCCATACTTGAAAAGGTAAGGATAATAAGCTTTGCCGAAAGTCTGGGAGGAGTGGAGACTCTTATAACCTATCCCATCACCCAAACACATGCAGACGTGCCGCAGGATGTTCGGGAGAAAAACGGAATAACCGACCGCACCCTTCGTCTTTCCGTGGGTATAGAAAATGTTGAGGACCTTATAGGAGAATTGGCGAGTATATTTGAGGGAATGTAATATGTCCGAAAAAAATTTAGATTTTGACAGAGTGATAGACAGGAAAAATACCGATAGCTTAAAGTATGACTTTGCAAAAAGGCGGGGTATGCCCGAAGACGTGCTTCCCTTTTGGGTCGCCGATATGGACTTTAAAACTTCATCGTATATAGAGGAAGCGGTTATAGAGAGGACTCGTCACGGTATATTTGGATATACGGAAACGGGAGAGGAATATTTCCGTGCGGTCAAAGGCTGGATGAAAAGGCAGCACAACTGGGATGTGGACAGGCATTGGCTTGTGAAAACGCCGGGAGTGGTTTTTGCCCTTGCCATGGCGGTGAAAGCATATACAGAATCGGGAGATGCCGTGCTCATACAACAGCCCGTATACTATCCCTTTTCGGAGCTGATAGAAGATAATGGCAGAAAAATAGTAAGCAATGATCTTGTACTCGGAGATGATGGAAAATATTATATTGACTTTGATGATTTTGAGTGTAAAATAGTGGAAAACGGCATAAAATTATTTTTGCTGTGCAACCCTCAAAATCCCACGGGTAGAGTTTTTACAAAAGAGGAGCTTGAAAGGCTGGGAGATATATGCCTTAAACACAATGTTATCGTGGTCAGCGATGAGATACATTTTGACTTTGTGTTTGAGGGAAAGCATACGGTTTTTACTGCTGTGAAGAAGGAATTTGAAGATATAGCCGTTGTTTGCACATCCGCAAGCAAAACTTTTAATATAGCGGATATGCTTATATCCAATATATTTATCCCGAACAGAGAACTTAGGTATAAATTTAAAGTTCAAGTTGATGCTGCGGGTATAAGTCAATTGGCAACTTTGGGACTTACCGCCACAATGGCAGCCTACAACAGCGGGAAAGAGTGGTATGAAGCCGTACATACCTATATTAAGGGCAATATAGCCTTTGTTAAGGAGTATACAAAAAAACACTTGAAGGGCGTGAATGTGGTGTGCGGAGAGGGTACCTACCTTTTGTGGCTTGATTTTCGCGGTACGGGCTTGCCCTTTGAGGAAATAGACAGGCGAATTATTCATGAGGCAAAACTCTGGCTTGACAGCGGAAGAATTTTCGGAAAAAGCGGAGAGGGATTTCAGAGAATAAATGTGGCAGCACCGAGGGAGAGTATTTTGGAATGTATGGAAAGGCTGAAAAAAGCTTTTGCATTATTGCCGTAAAGAGAGTGATAATATGACGATTTTACAATTAAAATACATACTGGAAGTGGCAAGGTGTGATTCTATGAGGGAGGCGGCAAGCAGACTTTTTGTATCTCAGCCTGCCCTTTCCACTACCATAAGAGAATTGGAGGAAGAACTGAATATAAAAATATTCAGCAGGAACAATAAGGGCATAACACTGACAAATGAAGGCTACGAGTTTATTAGCTATGCAAAGCAGGCGGTGGGACAGTTTGAACTTATAGAGGACAGATATGCCATAAGGGATAAGGATAAGTATTATTTTTCCGTATCTATGCAGCACTATGTCTTTGCGGTACATGCTTTTGTAAAGGCAGTGGGTGAATGTTCAAAGGAGAAATATGTGTATTCCGTTCATGAAACAAAGACGGAAGAAGTCCTCAGCGATGTGCGCTACTTAAAAAGCGAAGTGGGCATAGTGGCATATTCAACATCTAACGAACAAATTATGAAAAAGCTTTTCAGAGAGTACGGCCTTACTTTTTCTGCCCTTATGGTAAGGGAAACCTTTGCCTATATGTGGAAGGAACACCCCCTGGCAGATAGGGAAACAGTTTCTCTTGAAGAACTTAAGGACTTCCCTTGCATAAGTTTTGACCAAAGTAACGACAGGGAGTTTTACCTGTCCGAGGAGGCACTTGGAAACTACAATTTTGAAAAAATTATAAAAACCAACGACAGGGCAACTTCTGCCGAACTTTTGGTGAAAATGAATGGCTACTCCATAGGAACCGGCATTATGAACGAAAGCTTGGTTATGAAAGATATGTTCGTGGCAATAAAGCTGAAAGAAGAGGATCCCCTCGCAATAGGCTATATAGTTAAACAAAACCACAAACTAAGCGACATAGGGCAAAACTACATAAATGAGCTGAATGAGTATAAGGATGTGTGAAAAG
>CAMOYW010000060.1 GCA_946630405.1 uncultured Clostridia bacterium
TAAAGTCGATAAATACATAAAAGAGCAGCCTCAGCTGGCTCACAGCTTTTTGGGCGAAAAGCTTGCGCAAGACCTTTTCGGTGTGGAGGACGAGGAAGTGCTTTCGTCCATAAAGTACCATACCACGGGAAAGGCGGATATGAGCATGTTTGACAAGGTGATATACATTGCAGACTGTATAGAGCCTTTCAGAGAGCCTTACGAAGGGCTTGAAGAAATACGCTCACTTGCGTACAAAGACATAAACAAGGCGATGATATGCGCCCTTGAACATACCATAGAATACAATGAAAAAAAGGGAGCGGTAATACATCCGCTCAGCAAAGAAGCACTTGAATTTTTAAAAAACCGATAAGGAGAAACAAAATGGCTAAAAAAATACCCGACAGTGTCGGACTTGCATATAAGGCACTTGATGACAAGCTTGCAACGGATATAAAGGTACTTGATATTACAAACGTATCTTCCGTAGCGGACTATTTTATAATCGCAAACGGCAACAACCCCAATCAGGTGCGTGCTATGGCGGATTCCGTTGAAGAAGAGCTGTTAAAAGCAGGCGTTAAATTAAACCATATTGAGGGTATGCAGACAAAAAAGTGGATATTGCTCGATTTCGGTGAGCTTGTGGTGCATATATTCGACAAGGAACACCGTGAGTTCTACGACCTTGAAAGAGTTTGGGGAGACGCTCCCGAAATAACCGAGGAGATAAGCAAAAACTTATGAAAAAGCTGCTGACTACCGTAATTACACTTATATTTATGGGGTGTGTATTTGCTTTCGGTGCCAATAAGTCCGTAAGCGAAATGACGGCACAGGAAATAGTCGACGATATGCAAATAGGCTGGAACCTCGGCAATTCCTTGGATGCTCACGGCTGCGGTTATCAATATTCCGTTACCGACCCCGGTGAAGCCGAACGGTTCTGGGGCAACCCCGAAACGAGCGAAGCGCTTATAAAAGCCGTAAAAAATGCAGGCTTTAAGACCGTGAGAATACCCACCACATGGTATGAAAAGTGCGATTCTTCGTATAACATAGACCCGAAATGGATGGCGAGAGTCAAACAGGTCGTGGATATGTGTTTGCAAAACGATATGTATGTCATATTGAATACGCACCATGAAGAAGGTACGGGCGGACACACAGGCTGGCTCATACCCGACAACGCACATTTAGAAGGCAACAAGACCGTCGTGCAAAAGCTGTGGACACAAATAGCCACACAGTTTAAAGACTACGACAAGCACCTCATATTTGAAACCATAAACGAACCGAGAATGATAGGCTCCGACGATGAATGGACGGACGGCACCGAGGAGACAATAAGGTGCATTAGCGAGATAAACAAAGCGGCTGTTTCCGCAATAAGAGCTACGGGCGGCAATAACGCAAAAAGACTTATAATGTGCCCCGCAAATGCGGCAAAGTACACCTCCGCCATGAGTAGCGCGTTTTCACTTCCCGATGATGACAATATCGCTCTTTCGGTACATCACTACGCCCCTTATGAATTTGCGGCTAAGCCCGACGGCACAAGCACATGGGGTTCTGAATCCGATAAAAACACGCTTAAAGGCGAAATTGCGACAATGTACACCAACTTCACCGCAAAAGGCATACCTGTTATAATAGGTGAGATGGGTGCGACCTATCGTGGTGATGCGTCAAATCCCACGGAAAACGACTCCCGTGCGTTGTGGGCGGAATACTTTACGAAAACCGCAAGAAGCTACGGCATAACCTGTGTGGTATGGGACAATAACGTTATAACCGTAGGCAATAACGGCACCGCCGAGAGATTTATGCTCATAGACAGACAGACCAACAAAGTCGTTTTCCCCGATCTTGTAAAAGCTCTTGTAAAGGGTGGTACGGGAAACGCTCAATCTCAACCCGTACCCGAAGTACCCTCACTTGACAGCAAAAGATACGCTATCGAAACCTTAAAAGAAGGTACATCGAATAAGGTCGGTGCGTGGACGACCATACCCGATTATAAATTTACGACAAACGGTTCGGAGATCTCTCTTAACAATACCGTAAAAGGCGAACTTTCCGCCGAGACGGATATGATCGCAATTACCTACGATTGTGCAAGCGCTCCCTACCTTTGCTTTAACGACAACGATGCGGGCGATAAAAACTGGAATCAGTTCAAGCCCGACCTTGTGGACGGGAATACGGCGTATTACTATTATTCCACATTTAAAAACTGCAACACGCCGCTTTCTTCGCAAGACGAGATAATGGTAATGGGAGAAGGAGAACTCAGCATAAGCGGTATGTACCTTCTTCATATAAGAGATATAAACAAAGACAGTGAGGTCACGACCATTGATACCACCGAGGCGCTTAAAGCCGTGACCACCTACAAAGCTTTGTCGGAAAACAATAATAAACTTGCGGACTTTAATAACGACGGCAAGGTGGATCTTACCGACATAATTAAATTTTTTGAAATTATTTGAAGAGCCGTAGCGAGGGTCGCCTCCGTAGTATTCGGATAAGATCTGTCGCTACAAAAAACAGACAAATGTACAGAATAATAGCAACAACCTCTTTCGGGCTTGAAAGTATAGTCAAGAGAGAGGCAATTGATTTGGGCTTTACGGGCATAACCGTTTCGGACGGAGCGGTTGAATTTGAAGGCGGCTTTGAAGAAATAGCAAGAGCCAATTTACAATTCAGGTGCGCAGATAAAATAATGCTCGTGTTAGGCAGGTTTAAGGCTGCTTCGTTTGAAGAGCTTTTTGACGGCGTATACGGCATAAATTGGCAGGATATACTTGAAAAGAACGCAAATTTCATCATAAACGGCAAATCCGTTCGTTCAACCCTTTCAAGCGTACCCGCCGTTCAATCGGTAGCCGAAAAGGCGGTAATTAAAAAACTGCAAACCAAATACAGCATAGAACGCTTTCCAAAAACGGGAAGCACATATTCTTTGCTCGTATCCGTGCTTAAAGACGAGGTGACAGTCTCGCTCAACACAAGCGGCGGTTCCCTTCACAAGAGAGGTTACAGAGCCGCACAAGTGCTTGCACCGCTTAAAGAGACTATGGCGGCGGCACTTGTAAAGCTCAGCTATTGGAACAAAGACCGTATACTTTTAGATCCTTGCTGCGGTTCGGGCACGATAGCCATTGAAGCGGCAATGATAGCCAAAAATATCGCACCCGGGCTTTTCAGGACATTCGATTCGGAAAAGCATTCATGCATACCGGCTTCTGTATGGAAAGATGAACGTGCAAAGGCAAGGGGCGCAATAGTTCAGGAATGTGTTCCCACCATATACGCCTCCGATATAAACGCCCACGCTGTGGAGATAGCCGCATCAAACGCCGAAAAAGCATGTGTGGAGGATTGCATCAAATTTGAGCAGATACCCTTCAATAAACTCACCCTTCCGGGCAAATACGGAGTGTGTATCGCAAATCCCCCCTACTCCGAAAGAATGGGCGATCTAAAAGATACCGAGCGACTTTACAGAGATATGGGGAGGCTTTTTAAACAGGACCCGACATGGTCTGTATATATCATAACCTCTCACGAGGGGTTTGAAAAGCTGTACGGCAAAAAAGCAGATAAAAAAAGAAAACTATACAACGGCAACGTAAAGACCGACTACTATCAGTTTTACGGTTTGAGACCGCCGAAAAAAACAGGTGAAAGCAATGACTAAACAAGAAATCAAAAAAATGAATGCGTCGGATATATTCGTGTATATCATACTCACCGTATCGGTCATTTTAGTACCGTTACTCTGTGCGGCATCGGATGTTCCCGTTAATTCCGACGAGTATCAGGTCATACGCTCCTCTCAGGTTTTAACGGACTATTTTTCCTACAATAAAGGCAAGCTCCTCATCACCTGTGCCGTGGTGCTCGTACTTGCAATAGGTATGCAAATAGCAGGCAGAGACGGCTTCGGCGTGCGTTTTAAGTCTCTTCCCGTAATACTTTGCGGAGTGCTCGCCGTTATTGTTATACTTACGGCACTTTTTTCAAAGTATCACAAAGTTTCTCTTCAAGGTGCTACCGAAAGATACGAGGGGCTTTGGGTATGGCTTTCATATTTGATACTGTTTACAGGCACGCTTTCATTTTGTGATGAAAAATATCGTGCAAAAAAGATGCTTTACCTCTTTGCTGTACTCGGTATATTAACGGGTATCATCGGATTCGGTCAGGCAATGGGCAAGGATATATTCACCACAGAATTTGCAAGTAAACTCATTATGGGCGATAAATGGGACGGTAATGTGTTTAAATTGAACTTTACCTCCGTTTTCGGTACATTCTATAACCCCAACTGCGCAGGTATGTTCTATTCCATGCTCGGCAGCTTTTCTCTTGTGTATGCGTTATTCGCACCCGTTAAGAACAAGATGAAGTATGTATTTGCTCTTTGTGCGGTACTGCTTTGCGTGTCTGCTGTCAAAACGGATTCGATAGGCGGGATCATGGGTCTTGTGGGCGGTACAGGTATTACAATGATAATTGCGCTTCTTGTAAGTGTTATCGCATCCAAAAATTACAAAGCTCTTTCAGCTGCGGCATCCGTAATTGTGGTGCTTATTGTCGGCTGTATTTTTGCTTTTAATTTTAACCCCATACTTTCGCAAAAACTTGACGTGATCCGCACGGCACTCAGCCGAAGCGGAACGGAGAGCGTATCTCCCTTCTTCTATGAAAAGGCGGAAGTCAGCGGAAAGACTGCTAAGCTCTATACAAAAGCGGGCGTGTATTCATTTGACTACAAGGCTGAAAACACTGAACTTTTACTTGACGATACCGTTCTTGATATTGACAGTCAAAAAAAGGAAAACAACGGCGTTACCGCTAAAACATATTTAAGCAACGACATACGCTGGGTGCTTTCTTTGTACGACAACTACGCCGTGCTTCAATCTACCGATAAACTCAATAACGAGCGCTCTTTCCTCTTCGGAGAATTTAACTCGGAGCTTAAAATGCTCGACAAGTTTTATAATCCCGTAGAGCCAAATAATACAAAGACGATAGGCTTTAAAGGACTTGAAAGACTCGGTTCAAACAGAGGATATATATGGTCAAGAAGTATTCCCCTTCTGTTTAAGCATATAATTCTCGGTTCGGGTCCCGATACATTCGTGCTTGAATTTCCTCAAAACGATGTATATTCAAAGCTCGAATTTTTGAACAACCCCTACGTTATATTAGATAAACCGCATAATTTATATTTACAGCTCGGCATTAATTTCGGCTTGGTATTCCTTGTTGTGTTTATCGTACTTATATTCGTATTTGCAAAAGATACCGTAAAGGCTGCTTCGGTTTCCCGTTCGGAGCTTGTGCCGATGTGTCTTGCAATTTGTGCGGGGATCCTTGCTTATTTGATCACGGGCTTAACGACCGATTCCGTTGTAAGTGTGTCACCCACTTTCTGGTGTCTGCTTGGTTGCGGCTTCGGATGTGCCCACAGCTGTGTCGGAGAGAAAGATGAACAAACTGATAATTAAAGACAGGCAGCGAGTCACTCTGTTGTACGTTCTGCTTGACATAATTTTTATAAATTTCTCTCTTCTTATAGCCATTACATTATGGTACGGAGGAACTATACCGGGGCTACCCGGAGGTGCAAAAGCCGTTATACCCTCTCACGTTTGGACATGGTTTTTCTATGCGGCGCTTTGCATCACACCCATATCGGTACTCACATACTCTTTGTTTAAGTTTTATTCCAATTTATGGAAGTATGCTACCATATATGATGTGTACAAAATAATTATCGCCGATACGATAATATTCGTACTCCTGTACTGCATAGATTACTGCTTTATCAGCAGAAACCTACCCTTTACCCTGTCAAAAAGAATGCTCCTTGTGGCATGGATAACCGATATTATCCTTTTTATGCTCTCACGCTCGGGGTACAGGCTCATAAAAAGGACCATACTCTACCTTGAAAGAATTGTGAGCAAAAAGGCGGGGCTTAAGCGTGTGATGATCGTAGGCGCGGGCTATGCGGGCTACAACGTGGTGCGCAGCATAAACACGGGAGAACACGGCTACGAAAACAGAACTTCTGTAATTATAGTGGATGACGACTTTAAAAAGAACAACACCCACATTATGGGTGTCAGAGTTACCTACGACACGGGTAATATCGAAAGACTTGCAAAGGAATACAAGATAGACGAGATCATCGTCGCCATTCCATCCGCTACCAACGCACAGATAAACAAAATAATGAAATACTGCACCTCGACCGAGTGTGCGCTTAAAATGATACCGCCCATGAGCGATATTTCAAACGGCGGCTTTCACATGCTCAGGGATGTGGATATTACAGACCTTCTTTTCAGGGACGAGATCAAAATAGACACCGAAAGCATATCGGGCTACCTTACGGGCAAGACCGTACTTGTAACGGGAGGCGGCGGCTCTATCGGCTCGGA
>CAMOYW010000061.1 GCA_946630405.1 uncultured Clostridia bacterium
ACAAATTACATAATAATATTCTAAATGTAAAGATTTCTACGATGAATTAGTATAACAATGGCAAACTTTGGGTCTTGTGTTCAAAATGTTTAATGTGGTTTAAAAAAAGGCTGGGTGAAAGCGCCTGTTTTCATAGGTTTAAGTTACACAATTGTAATATTGTGTTAATATTCTGGTAATAATATGTAGCATTAAAGTAACAAAACCCTTGAAAACACTTGACTTTGGTTTATATGGTCTAAAAATGTGTTCAAAAGATGTGTAATTTGCAGACTTTTGAACCAAAATAGTTTTTATTAACTTTTTCTGAGAAAATTATTATATTTTTGTAATGCAAAAACGTGTGTAAATGTGTTATACTGTAGTAAATACACTGAAAGGCAGGTGAGGTAATGAATCCCGAAGGCACATCTTTAATAGAAAACATAGCCGAGAGACTCGGAACCAACAGGCTCATTCTGCCTTCTATGCGTATATCGGATATTATAGATATACTTTTGGTCGCTTTTATCATATATAATATAGTAAAGTGGATAAGGCAGACAAGGGCGTATTCCCTTTTCAGAGGTATTATGATAATTGCCGCCATAAGCCTTATCAGTTACCGCTTTCATTTCTATACACTCACATGGATAATTGAAAAGACCTTTTCTGTGGGCATTATTGCCATTATCATCATATTCCAGCCCGAGCTGAGAAGAGCGCTTGAGCAGATAGGCACGCGTTCTCAGACGGCTTTGTCGGCGGTATTTTCCGCTTCAAAGGGCGATGATATAACCATGCAGAGCATAGACCACATCATTGCCGCTTGCATGAGGATGAGCGAGGATAAGACGGGCGCTCTTATCGTAATAGAGAGAAATGTTGCCATAGGTGATATAGTCAACTCTTCGGGAGTTTCCCTGAATGCGGATATCTCCTCCCAGCTTTTGGTCAATATATTTGTTGATAAAACGCCGCTCCATGACGGTGCGGTCATAATAAGGGGCAACAGGATAGTTTCCGCTTCCTGCATACTTCCCGTCACAAATGCGGAGATAGGGCAGGAGTTCGGCACAAGGCACCGTGCGGCGGTGGGCATGAGCGAGATATCGGATGCTTTTATCATCGTGGTGTCGGAGGAAACGGGAAAGATATCTCTTGCGGATAACGGCAAGCTTCGCAGAAATGTGGGCGAGTCGCAGCTTAGAAAGGCTATGAAGGAGCTTGTGGCAAAGAAGGAAGTCAAGAGCTTCGGAAAGCTTTGGAAGGAGCTGAAAAGATGAGCAAGGCATTTTCCTTTATACGAGATTTTTTGACAAAAAATTTAAGATATAAACTCTTTTCGGTCGTGGTGGCGTTGATCGGGTGGTTTTTGGTAATGAATACCATAAACCCCGTGGAGATACAGTCATACAGCGCAACGGTATCGGTAGCGGATGCCGCTTCCCTTGCCGAAAAGGGGTATGTGGTGACGGATATAGACAAGCTTGCAAATGCGAGGGTGAGCGTGCGTGTGAGCGGCACAAGACCGGGACTTGACGAGCTGAGAAAGCCCGAAAACAAGTCGAGGATACATGCCGTGGTAAACGCAAGCTCTATCGACATAGACCCGAACGATACCTTCCCCAAGCAGTATACAGTAGCTGTCACGCCGCAGCTTCCGGGCGGTATCTACGTATATTCGTATCAGATAGAGAGCTATTACCCCGCATCGGTGACGATCACCGTCGACAGGCTCAAGACCGTTACAAAGACGCTTGAGGTCAGCTCCGACGGAAAGGTCGAGGGTGATTACCTCGTGAACGCACCCGTGTGTGACGTGTCCGAGGTTTCGGTATCGGGTCCTTCTTCCGCTCTCGGCAGGATAGCGAACGTGAAGGCGGTAATAGATATAAAGGATGCGACCACTACGGTCAACTCTTCCGTCCCCGTTGTGGCATACGATGCAGACGGTAAGGAGATAGCGGAGCTTACATTTGAGCCGTCTGTTATAGACGTGATGGTACCCATATATAAGCGGGGCACGGTCAAGGTGAATACACCTTCCGTGAAGGGCGAGCTGCCGCCGAATATCAAGTTAAAGGGCTTGACGGTGGAGCCGAACGTCATATCGGTACTCGGAGATGAGCAAACCATAGACAGTGTGGATGCCATTACGCCCGATGAAGTGGATCTTTCTTCCGTAACGGTCGACAATACGGTAATAAGTATCGACTGTACACAAAAGCTTAAGGATGAGGGACTTCGTCCCGAGGCGATAGACGGAGCCGTTATAGATGTGACGGTGAATATCGAGCTTGAAAACGCTCACAGCATAGACATAAGCAAAGAAGCGATAAGTATTTCGGGGCTTAAGGAGGGCTTGAACGCAACCATAGAGAGCGAGAGCGTGTCCATTGAGCTTGGAGGTGCGCCCGAACCCGTGGCGGTAAGTGCGCTTTCTCCCACCATAGACCTGACCGCACTTGAAGAGGGCGAGTATGAGCTCCCGCTTCTGCTCACCATACCCGAGGGGTACGGAGTGCGAAACAACGCCAAGGTGAAGGTCAATATCGTTTCCGAAGTGCAGGAGCAAAGCACCGAGGAAACGACCGAGGAAATGAGCGAAACGGAATCCGAGCCCGAAACGGAAGAAACGACAGAGTAAAAAGGAATATAAAAAGGGGTGTAAAACACCCCTTTTTTAATGTATGATTACCGCAAGAGCGATATGCAGTATGAAAAACAGCCATACAAGCTTGAATTTTAACTTTTGTGTCTTGTGGCGGAAGGTATACATTGCCGCAAGTGCGCCGACAGAACCGCCCAAAAGGGCGAGAGTGAGCAAAGTGGCTTCTTTTATACGCCATTTTCCTTTTTTGGCTCTCTGTTTGTCCGCAAAATAAACGAAAAATGTGAGTATATTTATTGCGACAATATAATAAACAGATCCTTTTATCAGAAGGTCATTCATTTATCAGCTCCGTTACGGCGGTGATGAATTTTTCCATTTGCTCTTTTGTGCCTATCGTCACTCTGAGATAATCGTTTATCATGGGCTTGTCAAAATATCTTACATATATGCCTTTTTGCTTCAAGCCTTCAAATAAAGCCTTTGCGCTTGTTCCCGTGCGTGTGGTGAATATGAAGTTGGCAGAGCTTGGAAGGGTGGTAAACCCGAGCTTTGAAAGCTCCTTTACGGTATATTCACGGGTCTTTATGATCTCGCTTGCGGTCTTTTTCAGGTAGTCTTTGTCAAGAGCGGCTGCAAGTGCCACGCTTTGCGACAGGGAATTTAAGGTGTAGCTGTTGAAGCTGTTTTTAACGGCATCGAGGGCATTTATAAGAGTTTTACCGCCCATCAAATAGCCCACTCTTATACCTGCAAGCTGTCTTGACTTGGAGAAGGTATGCACCACAGCAAGATTGTCGTATTTTTTTATAAGCCCGACTGCCGAAGTGCCGCCGAAGTCTATATACGCTTCGTCCACTATAACGATGCTGTCTGTGTTTGCCGCAACTATCTCCTCTATTTCGCTTACGGGCTTATATATGGAGGTGGGAGCGTTAGGGTTGGTTATTACTATACCGCCGTTGGGTATGAAATAGTCCTTGCTTTGTATGTAAAAGTTCTTGTCAAGAGGTATTCTCTTGTACTTTATGCCGAAAAGCTCGCACCATACATCGTAAAAAGAGTAGGTTATATCGGGGAAAAGTACGGGCAGATCCGAATTGAAGAAGGCGCGGAAAGCAAGTGCAAGCACTTCGTCCGAGCCGTTGCCTAAAAATATGTTTTCAGTATCTATGCCGTAGGTGTCTGCAAGAGCTTTTTTAAGCTCCGTACATTCTATACTCGGGTAAAGTCTTAATTTACCAGTATCGTATGCCCTCAGAGCCTCCTTCACCTTGGGTGACGGAGCATACGGGTTTTCGTTGGTGTTTAATTTTATTATATCGCCCGTGGGCTGTTCGCCCGGAACGTAGGGCGTGATCTTACAAAGGTTATTTTTCCAGTTGTTCATTTCTTTTTAAACATATTTTGCATGTTGCACGCCTGTATCAGCGCATTGAAAAGCGCAAGTGCGTGTTCGTCCTTTTCGTAGGAGAGTTCGGGGTGCCACTGTACCGCCCATACAAAATATTTATCCTCCATGTATACCGCTTCCACTATGCCGTCGTGAGTGAGCGCCATAGGTTCGAGTTTGGTGCTCATATCTCTTATGGCTTGATGATGCAAACTGTTTACATCAAGTGTGGTTATATTTAAAAGTGATGCAAGCGGTGTATCGGCTATGACCGTGACCGTATGTGCGGGCACGTCATAGGGCGGCTTCATCGTATGGTTTATTTTGGAATTGTGTTGAGTGGGGATATCCTGATACAGCGTACCGCCGAGCACGGCATTTAAAAGCTGTAAGCCACGGCATATACCGAGTATGGGTTTATCCGCCTCCAAAGCAAGACCTACAAGGAGTTTGTCCATTTTGTCTCTTTCGGGGCAGGATTCGCCGCATTGAGGTATCCTTTTTTCGTTATACAGCGAAGGATCTATATCCTGACCGCCCGTTAAAAGCAGTCCGTCAATGCTTTGTATGATTTGCTCCAGTTCATCAAGCTTGTCCGTAAGGGGAAGCATTACGGGAAGTCCCCCTGCGGTCTCTATCGCTTTCATATAACCCGGGATCATCCAATAACTGTTTTTTTCCATATCCACTAAAGGCAAAACGCCTATAACGGGTTTCATTTTATCATCTCCTAATGTCCGACACTTATGTTCTCATACGGGTCTTTGCTGCCCGATACAAGCGAGTAGGTCGTGTTGTTGTCGCCTTTGAGTACTCCGTTTTGCATCGTCAGTTTTTTCTTGCCCGAATAGTAGTATGTGTAGGTTTTTTCACCTGCTCCGCAATAGTACACATCGTAGGTTATGTTTACGGTGTTGCCGCTTACTGTGTAGGTGCCTTCGTATTTGGAACGCCACGTTTGTCCTTTAAATGAGCCGTCCGAGCCGAAATACAGACTTTCCGAGTGTATGCTCATATTGGGGTCTGTTTCCTTGTGCAGATACCAGCCGTTCGGTCTGCCCTCCGCTTTGGGGTAGGTGTAGCCGTCCGTGGATATACGTATCTCTTCATTTGCGAAGTCCACGTTGAACTTTCCCGTGGAATCCGCAATATCTCTCAACTTAAAATACGTACTTCCGTTTATGTTGTACCCTTCCGCTTTTACGGCTGTGCCGTTGAGCTTGACGGGGTAAGGATTTTTAACAGCCGTATACTGCCCGGCAAATACCCCTACCGAACCGAAAATGATCGATCCCATAATAAACGACATTACGCTACGCTTCATACTAAGCGCCTCCCTTTATTCTTCGTCTTCATCGTAAGAGTAATCTTCATCGTCCTCGTCATCGTCGTAACCTGCCGTACCTTCAAGTATTTGGCGGTTTACGGGTTCTTTGACGATCTTTTCGCTCTTTACGACATCCCCTTTTTGTTCTCCGTTTATAAACGGTGTTTTGGTGTAGACTTCCTTTTGTCCGTTTACGCCTTCTCGTGTCACCTCTTCATAGGTGTAATATTCTTCGTCGGTGTATGTTCTTTCCGTATCGTAGGGTATTTCTTCCGTTTTGGTCTCAACTTTAAAGCTTCGCACGGGAAGTATTGGCTCGGTGGTCACAAGCTTGATCTTTTGCCCGATACTGAGCCTTGCGGCACCCTCCGTAGTGATGGAAGGATTTGCGGCATAAAGCTCCTGCTCGGTCATTCCCGCATTTCTTGCTATCTGTGCAAAGGTATCTCCGCTTACAACGGTATGTTCCTTTGTTACCTGCTGTGTTTGGGAAAGCTTGGCAACAGCCTCTTCAAGCGTGGAAACTTCGGTGTTGTCCACAAACACGTCGCTCGTGCCTATCTGTATGGCAAATTGCGGTTCGCTGTGTCCTTCGGGCAGTTTGTATGCGGCAAGTGCCTGCTTTACAGCTTCCTTTGCCGTTTCGAGGTTTGAAACGATAACAAAGCTTTGCTTTTGCACGTCTATCGAGGTCGCTTTTTGCCTGTAAGTCACGGTCTCGCACACCTGAGATACTATTGTCTCGGGATTTTTTGCCACATTTTTAAACAGTGAGCTGACGGGTTTCAGGGTTATGCTTTCGTTAAGCTCCACATCGTTGCCCACCGTATCTTTAAGCTTTGCGACTATAAGGGCATTCATCTCCTGCTCGGTAGTGCCCGACGCTTTTATATAGCCTATGGGTTCATCGTTTACGATCACGGCAAGAGCGTTTTTCCTAAAGGCGATGACCCCCGCAAGCAGTATCACCATAAAGATTATGACCGCCGTAAGTAAGGTCTTACCCGTCAATTTCGGCGGCTTCGGCTTGGCTTTGGGCTTTGAAGGAACCCGTGTGGGAGACTTCGTAAAGGCAAATTTTATCGGCTCCCTCCTGTCTGTCTTGGGGAGCTTT
>CAMOYW010000062.1 GCA_946630405.1 uncultured Clostridia bacterium
TATGTTACTGTATCGGATTTCCGCTTTTTTGCCTGCTGAGTTATATAATTGCGGACGTTATTTTGCTTTGGGTGTTCGGGGATAAGTATTTGCCGATCATAGGCGGGATCTTTGTCTGCTTGCTTGTTTCTCTGTTTTTGGGGATAATCGAAAAGCTTCATATTGATATATCGGGAGCAACCGATGCAAGGCTGGAAAGACTTTCGGTATATACAATAACGGTAACGGTTTCGTTTGTATTTTGCTCCGTTTGGCTTATAGCGGAAAAGAATTTGGAACTGTTTATGTATTTTGTGCTTGTGCCGCTGTATTTTGTCATAACTTCCGTTATGCAGAGGTATAAAATTTTAAAACGCAAATATAAATGCGAACAATTTGACGCCCGGCTTTTTGTAGAGAAGAGCGTCGAACCAACAAATAAAAAGGAGGAAAGTTCTGTGAACGATGAGAACAATATGCCCGTTGTGGGGGAAGAAAATTTGAAAGAGGTACCGAAAATGCCTTCAATCGATACCGTTCAAAATAATACGGGTATGGATATAAACGGAGGCTATGTGCCTTATTATCCGCCCGTAGAGCCCGAAAAGCCCGAAGGAACGCAAAATCAGCATAAGGTGATGTTTGTTGCGGCTTTGATACTTGGCTTTATGTTTTCGGTATGTTTTGCGGGTTGGAGCGTGAGAGCATCCCTTTCATCTCTTGTGTTTTACAATTTGGCGAGCGTAGGGGTATATTTTGTATTAAAGCTTACAGATCTGCTTAAGAGAAAAGCTGTCATTGTTTATGCCATACCTGTATTTATACTTTCTGCTTTCAACGCTTATTTTGAATATTCAAGCTACAATATATTCAATTCCCTGGCTTTTCTTGTGTTACTTGCGATAATGTTTATAAGAGGTGCCGGGCTTGACGATGCGATAAGGCTTGATACCTTGCTTGGCGTGCTGCTTCCGAGAGCCATGTTTGCACCCTACCATTGTGCTAAAGCCTGTCTTCCTAAAAAAGGCGGAGTCGGTAAAAACATCGGAAAGGTGATGCTCGGTTTTTCCTTTTCTATACCCGTGCTTTTTAT
Source organism: uncultured Clostridia bacterium (assembly GCA_946630405.1). GTDB lineage: Bacteria > Bacillota > Clostridia > Lachnospirales > CAG-274 > UBA3680. Next base: position 1,073 of record CAMOYW010000062.1, read on the forward strand.
TATAGCGGCTCTTCTTTCAAGCGGTGATGATGCGTTTTCTGACTTTATACAGCAGCTTTTCTCTGTTGACATAAGTGAGGGGATATATAAGATCATAATTGCCTTTGCCGCATTTTTATATATATGCGCCTTTTTATACAGAGCGGTCGAAACTAAAAAGCGTATAAGTTTTAAACCGCACAACGGAGACGGTGTTATCTCCATAGCTTTTATAACGCCAGTTAACCTTCTGTTTCTGTTTTTCTGCTATTCACAGCTCAAATACATCGGAGACGGAGTAAGCATATCGGACTTTACCACCTATGCAAGGTTTGCAAGAGAAGGCTTTTTCGAGCTTTTGATAGTTACTTTTATAAATTTTGCCATAATATTTGTATATTCGGACGTTTTAAAAAATTACGGTAATGTTGTGTTAAAAAGTTCATTGTGTCTTTTATGCGTATTTACCTTTGTGCTTATAATCTCATCTGCAAGCAGAATGTATTTTTACATAAAGGAATACGGATTTACCACTCTTCGTATGGAAGTCGTGACCTTCCTTGCAATGGAAAGCGTGCTGGTGTTTATTACGCTTTACAAGCTGATAAAGCGTAAAACGGAGCTTAATCAAAGCTTTATTATAGGCTTACTTATAACGCTTTTTGTGCTTAACATAACGGCAAGACCCGAGTTTTCCGTGAATTTAAACAGGAGCTTTGCAAAGGACAGTACGGAATATACCTCGGTTAATTACTATACTCACTCATCTGTGCCCATATTGATAGATAAATTTTATTCATCTTCATCTCAAAAGGAAAAGTATGAAATATGTGCGCAGATCAAAAAGCTGTATAACGGATCCAATGAGAACAACGAAGGAAAATGGCAAAACATAAGCATTCAGGAAAGCAATATAAATTCCCTTATAAAAGAGTTTAAAGACAAAAACGATGAATGGTTTTCTTACGATGTCAACAGTGTAAAAAACACCGCCGAAAGAGTAAGAAAGGGAAGGTGATCATTAACACAAATCAAGGGTGCGGAATTATTTTTCGCACCCTTTTTGTTGCTTTTGGCGGTATAAAATGGTATGATATAGATGAGGAGGGATTTTATGAATTTTATAGATATTATTTTAAAAAAGAAGAATAAAGAAGAACTGACCGAGAGCGAAATATTTTATGTGATAGACCAAATAGGAAAAGCTCCCGATTATCAGTTTGCATCACTTTTGATGGCTATATGTCTAAACGGTATGAATAAGACCGAAACGGCACTACTTACCGAAGCTATGCTTATGTCGGGCGATATTATCGACCTGAGCGAAATTGAAGGTATCAAGGTAGATAAGCACAGCACGGGCGGGGTTGCCGATACAACTACACTTGTGCTTGCTCCGCTTACCGCAAGCTGTGGCTTGCCCGTTGTAAAAATGTCGGGTAGAGGGCTCGGACATACGGGCGGTACGCTCGATAAGCTTGAATCCATCCCCGGGTTTAATGTATCTCTTACACAAGCTCAAGCCGTTAAGCAGGTGAAGGATATAGGTGTGGTAGTTATGGGTCAGACGGGTAAGCTGTGCCCTGCCGACGGCTACCTTTATAAGCTTCGTGATGTGACGGGAACGGTACAGAGCATACCGCTTATTGCATCAAGCATTATGAGTAAAAAAATTGCCGTGGGAACGGATGCCATTGTGCTTGATGTTAAATGCGGAAGCGGCGCTTTTATGAAAAATGTTGACGATGCTTTGGAGCTTGCCGAGGAAATGGTCGATATAGGCGGACTTATAAATAAAAAGGTGACTGCCTTTATCACCAATATGGATCAGCCGCTCGGAAATAATGTGGGCAACACGCTCGAAGTTATTGAGGCGATAGAGATATTAAAGGGGAACGAAAAAGGCGATCTTTACGAAGTATCTTTGGGACTCGGTTCTCAAATGCTTGTATCGGGAGGGATCGCAAGCACGAATGACGAAGCGTATGATATGCTTGAAAAGAATATCTCTAACGGAAAGGGACTTGAAAAACTGGAGGAGATGATAAAGGCTCAGGGCGGGGATCCCGACGTGTTAAACGATTACTCCCTGTTCAAGCAGCCGAAGTTTACAAAGGAGATATATCTGCAAGGGGGCTATGTGTCGGGCTTTGATACCGAGGCTGTTGGAAGAGCGTCCGCAGAACTCGGAGCGGGAAGAACGAGCTATGATATGCCCATAGACTATTCTGCGGGTATCGTGCTTAATGCCCGAATAGGCGATAAATACGACCCGTCCGTTCCATTTGCCGTGATGTACTCCGACAGTGAGGATAAGATAAACTCTGCCGAGAAGATATTTAAAGATTCGGTTCGGCTTTCCGACACACCCGTTGAAAAGCCAAAGGTCATATTGGGTATGGTTGCCCGTTAAAAAAATATGTTATTTTTAATTTTTCTATTTAAATAATCGGATAATTGTAGTATAATAGAATCCAAATGCAATTGAACACGATTTGGAGGAATATATGGAGAGTGAAAAAAATCTCACCGAGGGTGCTAAGCAACCATCGGAAAAGAAAAGCAAAAGCTCCGAAAAAGTGAGCAGAAGGAAAAAGGCACAAGAGGAGGCTAAAGCAAAGGCACAAGCCAAAGCAAGGCTTAAGGTACAACGCAAAAAAGCCAAAAAGGTGATGGCTGCCAAAAAGCTGAAAAGAAAGCAAGCCGATACAAGGCGTTCAAAGCCTTTTACGGTCATAATGCTCCTGTTTTTGATGGTCATTATTGTGAGCGTATTTGCGGTAGCGGGTGCAGCCGTGGGTGCTTATGTTGCCATTATACAGTCTATACCTGATTTGGGACTTGAAGGTATACAGCCAAGGACATATACCACGGTCATATACAATAACAACGGTGCCGAGCTTTCCAAGCTTCACGGTGAGGAAAACAGAGAGTATGCAACGCTTGAAAACATCCCCAAGAATATGCAAAATGCCATTATGGCAATTGAGGATGAGCGTTTCTACATACACGACGGCGTGGATATGAGAGGTATCCTGCGTGCCGCCTACGCTACCATATCGGGTAAGCAGCTTCAAGGCGGTTCCACGATAACTCAGCAGCTTATTAAAAATACCATAACTCAAAAAACGCATAATGACTTTAAGTCAAAGCTTAAGGAAATTTACCTTGCCCTTAAGTACGAAAAGGAGCTTAACACGCTTTTAGGATCTAAAGAGGCTTCCAAGGACTATATTATGGAGCTTTACCTTAATACCATTCCGTTTGGACATGGTTACAGCGGTATACAGGTGGCTTCCGAGGGATATTTCGGTAAAGAAGCGAAGGATCTCGACCTTGCCGAGTGTGCTTGCCTTGCGGGTATCACTAATAATCCCACAAAGTACTCTCCGAGATCAAATCCCGAAAAGAATAAGGAAAGACAGACCATAATACTTAACTATATGCTTGCTCAGGGACTTATAACTCAGCAAGAATACGATGCCGCCATTGTAGAAGACGTATATGCAAAGATCAAGGGTGGAGCAAATATAGTTACAAATTCCGACGGCACGAGCGATGTTTCGCTCATACACAGCTACTACGAAGATGCTCTTATAGATCAGATCTCCGAGGATCTTCAGCGTATATACAACATGAGCCCCAAACAGGCGGCGAACGTTATATATAACGGCGGACTTCAAATATATTCAAATTTCGATCCCCGTATTCAAAAGATAGTGGATACGACGATGCTTAACGACAGTTTGTTCCCTCGACCCGTGTACTCCATAGATGTGGATTACAGAGTTTCAACCAGAAACAATACCACAAATGAGGAGACGAACAGCGAGTACAGACAGTTTACATCCACAAGAGAGCAGGGTGAAGCGTGGGTCGCTTCAAAGAGAGCCGAGATAGAGGCGAGCCTGCCTGCCGATGAGGTGATTTTTGCGGAGAATGCCTCCTATACGGTACAGCCTCAGTGCTCCATGGCGATAATTGACTACCATACGGGTGAAATAAAGGCTGTGGGCGGCGGAAGAGGTAAAAAGACCGTTAACAGAGGCTTTAACAGAGCGACCGACTCAAAACGACAACCGGGTTCCGTATTTAAGATACTTGCGGCTTATACTCCCGCTTTGGATCTCGGAAAGATAAATGCCGCAACAAATCTTGTGGACGAGCCGTATTCAACGGCGGATAAATATACGCCCAGAAACTGGTGGGGTAAGAGTTACAGAGGAGCCATGTCCGTAAGGACGGCGATAATGGACTCCGCAAACGTCGTGGCTGTAAAGACCATGGTCGAGACGGGTATAGATGTATGCTACGACTATCTTCTCAACTACGGTTTTACCACATTGAGTGATGATAATCATGCGGCTACCGCACTCGGAGGTCTTTCCTACGGTGTTACGCAGGTCGAGCTTGCGGCTGCCTACGGTACGATAGCAAACGGCGGTCAGTATCTTCGTCCCATGTTTTATTCCAAGGTGCTTGACCACGACGGTAACGTACTGCTTGAAAACAGACAAGAGCCCGTTCAGGTGCTTAAGCCGAGCACAAGCTATATTATTACACAGCTTATGACAAGTGTTATAAATGACGGTACGGGTACAGCTGCCAAGTTTACAAAGTCGAAAATGCCTCTTGCGGGCAAAACGGGTACTACCACGGATTCAAAGGACCTTACATTCGTGGGATATACTCCCTACTATGTTGCAAGTATTTGGTACGGCTTTGACCGTTACGATAACGATAAGGTCGAAAGTATGGACGGCTTCGACCAAAAGCTCCACATGAATGTGTGGAGGACCGTAATGGAACAGGTGAATGAAGGACTTGAGGTCAAGGACTTTGAAGTTCCCGATGGTGTTGTCAAGGCTAAGGTTTGCAGATATACGGGTATGCAGGCGGGAGCGAACTGCCCCGCAGTCGAGGAGTACTTTGTCGATAACGAAACGATACATACTCCTTGTACCATGAACCACGGTATCGTCAGCAACGTTTATGCCAATAAACCGGGTTATTACGAGCTTTATTACGATAAGAATACTATAAGACCCATTGTGCCTGCCTATGCACCCAAGAAGAATACGGGTTCGTCATCAAGGAATACGGGTAACACACAAGCTGCGGATACCTCTTCTCCCGAAGATACGCAAAACAGCGATTTGATACATTTTTAAAATTCTATGCTGAAATAAAATTGATTCAAGATTACACCATCGCAACTGACGGAAAAGAAGAATATATTTCAATTAACCTGTAAAAATAAAAACTCCCCTTTCTAAGTCATTTAGAGAGGGGAGTCATACTATTGCAATTACGAATGTTAGTTCTTTTTTTGTAGTCTACCCCCGTAAAAACAACACGCTACCCCCGTAAAAACA
>CAMOYW010000063.1 GCA_946630405.1 uncultured Clostridia bacterium
AAGTCTGTTTTCAAATTCCTTATAGCAATATAACAATACACCAAGCATATATTTAATAAAAAAGGTGGGATCGTTTTTACCTTTATGCCAATCAACATTACTTTGACGAAGTGCCGCATAATAGCTTTCCTTAGTATCTGCAATTGCCTTTTCAACGCTGATATACTGACCGACAAAATATCCGTGCCTGTACAAAAGAAGCAATGTCAATAATCTGCTCATTCTTCCGTTACCGTCGTTAAAAGGGTGTATACATAAAAAGTCAAGAATAAAGCAGGGTATCAATATCAGTTCTTCAACGGTTTCTTCCAAATGTGCTTTTTCATATTGAAGACAAATTTCGTTTATTGCATCGGGTGTTTCGTAAGGAGACAACGGCTGAAACAATATTTGCCTTGTTCCGTCCGAAAGTGTCATTATAATTTCATTCGGTGTAGTTTTAAATTTACCGCCGTATGAAAACCCCGTATATTTAAGCAGATCTCTGTGAAGTTGCAGTATAACATCTTTTTTTACGGGGATAGCGTCGTAGCTTTCATGAATTAGATTAAGTACATTTCTGTATCCGAGTATTTCTTTTTCGTCTCTGTTTTTCGGTGTCGTTTTGTCCTCTACAAGTTGTTTAAGTCTTGCACTTGTAGTTACGATCCCTTCGATATAGTTTGAGCTTTCCGTACTCTGTATCTTAGCTATTTCCGTCAATCTTTGAAGTTCGACCGGTTTTTGTCTAAGATACAGTTCTTGTCTTCCCTTATACTCATGAATTTTGGATATATAGGAAATTATTTCGCTGTCTGTTTTTATTTCGGTAAGTATGTTATAATCAAAATTTCTCATTTTCTCCCAAATCCTTTCATTTTCTCCCAATTATAGCATAGATTTGGGAGAAAAGCAACCCTTTGGGAGATCACCTCACTATCAGGCAGGCTCTCAACTTACCGCCGACTTTTTCAAGCATTTCTTCCGCCGAGGAGAAAACATAGGTTTTGTCGCTGTTTCCGAAAAGGTTGTAGACCTTTGTTTTTTCTCCTATGCTTATACATACTATGTGAAGCCCCGAAAAAAGACCCTTGCATTTATATAAAAGTACAGCCGTACCTTTATGTCTGTTCAACTCTTGTACGGCTTTTTTGCCTTTGTAAAAAACCGCATTTAATCCTTTATCCGTAAACATTTTGCGGAATCTGCTTATCCTCGTGCCGAACAAGCCGAAAAAGTTGAGCGCATATTTATCGCAATAATATATACACTCTTCCAAGGAAATATCGGTACCGCATAGCTTTAAAGCGTTGTAAAGGGCAAGAACGCCGCATCCGTTATAGCCTATGCGGAAAAGTCCGAGGCGAAGTTTTGCAATATCGCCTATGACCTGCCCGTTTATAAACCCGTTGACCGTAAAGCCCCTGTTTTTTCTCAGATTTCTTTCAGCCACGAAGCTTGACATCTTTGTGCTGTTCCTCTTGGATATTTACCTTATTGATAAGGTCTATGGCGTTGTCCGTAGTGCCGAGTATACCGAATTTGTTGGAAAATACCACGACTCCTATTTCGATATGGGAGGCGTTCCTCTTAAGGTGACGCTCAATCTTTTCCATAAGCGCCTTCATGGTAGGTTCAAGTATACCTGCCTCGTCTATCAGTTCAAGCGCCTCGTCTACCGTCATGCAGTTGACTATATTGCTTAAAAGCGCCGAATCCGCACCGCCCTTTATTGCAGCTGTTACAAGCACCTCAAGCCGTCCGTCTCCGCTTTTGGAGTGGGTGTTGAGTATGCCTGCGCCGAGCTTTGCCATTTTGCCGATGTGACCTATCATCACAAGCCCTTTGATGCCTGCCTGAGAGCAATAGGATATGGTGTCGCCTATAAAGTCGCTCATACGGATGACCCTGTCCATGGGGATGTTGAACTCACTTTTGGCAACGGTCTCGCCGTAGTTGCCGGGTGCCGCCGCAAGATAGTCGTATTTTGCCGCCATGGTGGCTATTTCAAGGCGCATGGAGCGCTTTGTCTGCGTTACGTTCATGGGGCTTACCATAGCCGACGAGCCGAGTATGGCAATACCGCCGCTTACGCCTTCTGTTTTGCCCACACTCTTTCCTCTCGGAGCGGATATGACTATTCTAAGTCCCTCTTTATAGTCCACCTCATCGCAAATATAGCTTGCGGAACGGCGTATCGCCTCCATTGCCTTTTCGCCTATGGCGGCATCACCCTTGTTAAGCCCTTCCACGTCGCCCACAACGATGCCGATACCGTTGCCCGCAACTATCTCTATATCTTTTTCAATCCTTTTGACCGTGCTGTATATGAGTATATCCTTTGCAATCTCGGCATCGTCTCCGCTGTCCTTCCTGACGGCACAGCTTACCTCATATTCGCTTATCTTCACATCTTCAATGCCTATAAACACCTCTCTGCCGTCGGGTGCCATATAGCTTATTTTCTTCACCTGAGAGCCGCTCAGGAGCATAAGTGTAGCCGCCTTTGTAGCCGCAGCCGCACAGCTGTCCGTCCCCGAGACCTTTCTCAATGTTTTAATACCAAGACCCTCACTCATATCAATTCTCCTCACAGACATTATTTCAACCCTGTATTATACACCAAAGCATGCCGTTATGCAATATTAATTATTTACAATGAAAATGTTTGCACGGCTTGAAATTCCGATGAATTTTTATTATAATAGGGGTTCGTGACAAAACGGTATCTTTAAGCAAAACAAAAAATAAGTTTGCAGAGGTGCCAAAATATTAAAGGACGATCAAAATGAATAAAACTGAATTTAAAAACGGTATCCTTTCGGGACTCCCTGTATGTCTGGGCTATTTTGCAGTGTCTTTTGCGCTGGGGATAGCCGCCAAAAACATAAATATGTCTGCTTGGCTTTCGGGAGTAATGTCAGCCGGGATGCTTGCAAGTGCGGGTGAATTTGCCGCTCTTCGTTTGCTTGAAGCAAATGCGGGCATAGCGGAAATAATACTCACCTGCCTTATAGTAAATATGCGCTATTTCCTGATGAGCTGTTCGCTTACCCAAAAGCTTTCGGAAAACGTGAGACCCATACATAGAGTACTTTTGCCCTATTGTATAACGGATGAGATATTCGCTCTTTCGTCGGCTGTAAAGGGCAAATTAAACCCTTTCTACACCTACGGTATAGCCTTTATATCCACGCTCGGCTGGACATCGGGCACCATGCTCGGCGTGGCGGCGGGAAACATCTTGCCTATGCGTGTCGTAAATGCGCTGAATGTGGCTCTCTACGGTATGTTTCTTGCCATTATAATACCCCCTGCAAAGAAGGAACGCTTCATTGCGGGGCTTGTGGCTCTGTCCATGGCGGCAAGCCTGCTTTTTTCCGTCACTCCCGTGTTGAAAAATATTTCCTCGGGATTTAGCATAATCATACTTACCGTTTTGATAGCGGGAGGTGCCGCCGTTATACGCCCCATAAAGGAGGAGAGAGATGAACTATCTGCCTAAACTGCTGTTAATGTGCCTGGTGCTGTATTTAATAAGAGCCGTACCTTTTTTCTTCATAAAAGGCGGCATAAAAAACCGATATATCCGCTCCTTCCTTGCCTATGTGCCCTACGTTACCTTAAGCGTAATGACCTTCCCTGCCATAGTAAACGCCACGGGGAGCTACATAAGCGGCTGTGCCGCCCTTGCGGTGGGGCTTGTATGCGCCTATGTAAGCGAAAATCTCTTTCTCACGGCAACGCTTTGCTGTTTAGCGGTACTGATCGCGGATCTTGTGCATTGACCCTTGAAATTTTATTCACCCTGTATTATAATGGGTAATAGGGGTAGGAATAAAACGGAAAGGGGATAATATGATATCAACAAAAGGGCGTTATGCCATAAGAATAATGATAGACCTTGCCGAAAACGAAAGGGATGGCTACATACCGCTCAAAGAGGTAGCCGAAAGGCAGAATATATCAAAAAAGTATCTTGAAATAATCATCAAAGCACTTGTCGGCGGCAACCTTGTGGAGGGCGTGAGCGGAAAAGGCGGCGGCTACAGACTTTGCCGCAGACCCGAAGAATACACGGTAGGCGAAATACTTGAACTGACAGAGGGTGAAATGGTAAGCGTGGCTTGCCTTGCAGAGGGTGCAAGCGAATGTCCGAGAAAAGCCGAATGTCACACCTTGCCCATGTGGGCCGAATACTCAGCCCTCACAAGAAATTTCTTCTACGGCAAACACCTGACAGACCTTATGGGAAAAGGTAAATGAGGTGTTCGGTCATGCTTACGATCAAACAACTTACGGGCTTGGCAAGTCTTTGCCGGCTTTTTATGAATTAGGATAACTACAAAAACAACAACGAACATAAAAACAACCGCCCTTCGACCAAAAAGTAAGCGGTTGTTTTTTAATTGCAATACTTGAGGTCACACCGTCCTATCGTGAAGTGGTGTGCCTTTTTGTAAAACAGCTATAGTATTATTTAATATACGTTCCCTGCAAACACGTAATAGATCCACGGTGTTTACCCGATATATTCCTCAAAAATATCTTTCAACATAAACACATCGCCCGATGCGGACTTTATGGTGGCTATCATTATGCTGTCTTTGTCGATCCTGCTGAAATCCATGCAATATCCCGCGTTGAGAAGGAGCATGGTCAAAAACATTCTTTGTGTCCTTCCGTTGCCCTCTCTGAACGGGTGAAGTATGTTAAGGTCGCAGTACAATTCGGTAAATCGGTCTATAAAGGCGGGGCGGTCGAGGTCACAAAGGTAGTCCTCGATTTTAAGCCGTTTAAATATAGCTTTGCCCTGTTCCTCTATCAGGTGGAAGGGGCAAAAATGGGTGGTCTTTTTGCTCAGGTTCACATTCCTTATTTTGCCTGCCCATGAATATATGTCCGAAAATATATAGCCGTGAAGCATTTTGTAGAAGTCGAAATCCACATTTTCAAAGGGGATCTCAAGCAGACCTTTGGCAATGAGTGCGCCCGTTATGTTCTGCTCCACTTGCGCAAGTATATTTTCATCCCGTATGTCAAGCTTGTTTACAAGCACGCCCGTACCCTCGTAGCAGTCGTGGGAAGAAGGCGCTATGGAATAGGACATCACGGGTTGAACCTTTCAAGATTTATCTTAACAAGCTCTTCTCTGGTTATTTTATTGTCCAAAAAGGTCATGCAAAGCTCCCTGTCGATACGGGTTGTGTCGTACCCCTCTATCCCCACGGAGGCAATGGCATTATTCAAAACGAAGTTTTTATTTAAAATTTTATTATTGTACATATTATCCCGACCTTTTTTTGATATATACACATTATATACATTATACACACATATAGCCCATAATTCAATGCCGTGCGGCAAAATATAATGCTAATGTAATATATATGTAAAAAAGCACAGCCCGTGAGCTGTGCCTGATAATTACGCTTCTATTTTGTTTACAAGCTTAGCAAGTCTTGACTTCTTTCTTGAAGCGGTGTTCTTGTGGAATACACCCTTGGATGCAGCCATATCTATGCTCTTTGTAGCGGCGATAAGTGCCTGAGCTGCTGTATCCTTGTCGTTCTTCTCGGCTGCAACAACAACCTTCTTGATAGCTGTCTTAACAGCGGATGTGATTCTCTTATTTCTGAGAGTTTTCTTCTCTGTAACTAAAATTCTTTTCTTAGCGGATTTAATATTAGCCACTTTTATTCCTCCAAAGTATAAACAAAAATGTAATGTTGTACTATGCCGAATACTTTTAAATTAGAGGGATTTAAACGCTACAGTACGACTGCAACGGTAAGTATTTAGCATACGTGCCCAAAGACACAATCGTTATTATACAAGCAAGAGTTTGATTTGTCAAGCATTTTTTATTTGATTTTTCAAGCATTTTTAAATGTTGCAAACGGTGAATGAATATGTTATAATGCACCTAATAAACAAAGGAATGATGACAAATAATGGAAAAAACAATAACAACACCCGTTACAAGAGATGTTGCCCGTTCGCTTAAAGCAGGCGACCTTGTGAAGATAAGCGGCGTGATATATACCGCAAGAGATGCGGCACATAAGAGGATGCTTGAAGAGCTTGAAAAGGGTACACCGCTTCCCGTTAGCTTGACGGATCAGACGATATATTTTGCAGGACCCGCTCCCGCAAAGCCGGGCGAACCCATAGGCTCGGTAGGTCCCACCACCAGCTACCGTATGGACGCTTACTCGCCAAAGACTATTGAGCTCGGGCTTACGTGCATGATAGGCAAGGGCGCAAGAAATGCGGCTGTGGTGGATGCCATGAAGAAGTATGGTGCCGTGTATATAGGTGCGGTAGGCGGTGCGGGTGCTTTGATAAGCGCCTGCGTTAAAAAATGCGATGTGGTAGCCTACCCCGACCTC
>CAMOYW010000064.1 GCA_946630405.1 uncultured Clostridia bacterium
TCTTCTTGCATTTTCGCAATATATATTTTCCTTTTCCCTATCGCTTATTTTTTCAAAATCCACCGCCTGTACGTACATTTTGGGGTTGCATATAGGGTAATCGGTGCCGAAGAGGATCCTTTCGCTTCCCACTTCGTTTACAAGGGTCTTGAGCATACCGTATCGGAAAAGACCCGAACCGCTCAGGTCTATATAACAGTTGTCAAATTTTTTGATCCTGTCTATATGGGCGTAAAAATCGTCTTTTTCCCGCGGATGGGCAAGTACGAAAGTAATATTTTTAAATTCTTTGAGTGCCTTTTCTATACTTTCTTCACATTGAGTGTGAAGGCTTACGGTCATGTCAAGGCGTTCTATCTCGGAGTAAATGTCTGCCATATCTCCTTCAAAGTAGCTTTCCCAGCCGTGATAATAGGGTACAAGCTCGCCCACAAGGTTTATCCCCTTTGAATGAGCTTCGCCGAGCATTTTTATGCTTTCATCTTTATAGTGAGGATGAACGTGTATACCCGGTATATACTTTCCCTTTGATTTATCCCTGAGAATTACGGCGTTTCGGTTCAACTCTTTTATTTTATCTATACTTTTTGTTTTTTCTATGACCGAACCGCAAAATACAGATATGCCCGCATTTTCCATATCTTTTGTAAATTCGTCAAAATCAGCCACCGTATTTTTATAAAAGCAGCTGTTTTCGGAATCCGACAAAAAAGGGTGAGTATGAAAGTCTATTATCATTTGCTCACCTCCCCTTTTTTCACTTTATATATATTTCCCGTGTTTGAAATGTCGCCTATGTCTTCAAGTCCCGTACAGGTTATCATGGTTTGAAGCTTTTGTATGTTGTTCAATATGTAGCTTTGTCTGCTTCTGTCAAGCTCGCTCAGCACATCGTCAAGCAAAAGCACGGGCATTTTTCCTAACTTTTCGCTCAAAAGCTCCACTTCCGAAAGCTTAAGGCATATTATTATGCTTCTTTGCTGCCCTTGTGACGCAAATTCACGGGCATTTACACCATTTATGTAAAACAATATATCATCCTTGTGTATGCCTACGGAAGTATTGCCGTAAAGTATATCTTTATCCCTTGCTTCTTTCAGCCTTTTTTTGATATTTTCGTCCACATTGGATTTATACACGATTTTGAGCATTTCTTTTTTGCCCGTCAAATCGTTCAATATGGGCTTTGCTCTTTCGTTTATGCCGTCTATATATTCTCTTCTTGAATTCATCAGCCTTGCTGCATAGCCGCAAAGCTGTTCATCCCAAATATCGAGCATATCCGCATTTTTTTTATTTACGGCAAGCTTTTTAAGAAGATTGTTTCTTTCTTTTAAGGCTCTGTAATACCTTTGAAGATCCGAATAGTATATCCTGCTTATCTGGCAAAGCTCAATATCCATATATCTTCTCCTGTAAGACGGACCTTCTTTTATAAGCATAAGATCCTCGGGAGAAAAATACACCACATTCACCGTACCGAAAAGCTCGCCAAGCCTCGCCGCAGGCACGGAGTTGATAAAAATACGCTTTTTTTCGCTTCCGTTCAGGTGTATGTCTATTTTGTTGTTAAAGCCCGAAGATTCGCTGAATACGGATATATGCGCCTCGTTTTCGCCAAAATATATCATATCTTTGTCGACACGGGTCCTCTGGCTCCTTCCCGTAGCGCAAAGAAACATGGATTCAAGTATATTGGTCTTGCCCTGAGCATTGTCGCCGTAGAATATATTTACATTTTCGGCAAGTTCCAAATCAAGAGCCTTTATATTCCTGAAATTTTTAAGTTTCAGCCTCTTTATTTGCATTACGGGCACCTCTGTCATATTTGATTACTTATTGACCCGTGAACTATCACACTCTCACCGTTAAATTCAAAAATATCCTCGTTTCTCAGCTTTCTGCCTCTTTCGGTGCATACTTCACCGTTTACAAGCACAAGACCTTCCGTAATGTAAATTTTGGCTTCCGAGCCTGAACCTACAAGCTTTGCAAGCTTCATTGCCTGCTGTAATTTTATGTATTCGTCTTTTATGGTTATTTCTTTCATGTTTTCGGATTAATGGGTAATACCATGTATTTAAAATGATCTCCCTCCAAAGGGGTGACAAAACAGGGACTTTTATTGGTGTTAAAGTACATTTTAAGGTACTCGTCTTTCACATTTTTAAATATGTCCTCAAAATACTTCAAGTTGAATGTAATGTTAAGATCTTCGCTGAATTTCTCGCTCTTTATCTGCACATCTTCATCCACATTTCCCATATCCGATATTACGGACATATTTATATTGCTGTCTTTTATCTTGAGATTTACGGCAAAAGCCTTTATATTTTTGGACATGATCATAACACGCTCTATGGCGTTGTACATATCATCTTTGGAAACGACCACCTCTATGGGGCTGTCCGTTTTGAAAAGGTTTTCATAGCTTATGTAATTGCCGTCTATAAGGTTTGTGACCACCTTACAGTTTTCAAATTCAAAAGATACCGTTCTTGAAGAGTGGTCTATCTTTACATCCGCATCATCCGGCAAAAATCTTGACAAGCCGTTCAATGCTTCGGCGGGTACCACCATTTCGGAATAACCCTTGTAATCGCCGAAAAACTTTCTCCAGCTTACTCTGAATCCGTCTATCGCCACAACGTTAAGACAGCCTTCATCTATCTTTAAAAGCTCGCCCTTTAATACGGGTCTGTTATCCTGAGTGGAGACCGAAAAAATGGTCTCATTTATCATGGTTTTGAGCATTTTTGAATTTATGACCACCGTGTTATCATTATTCATTACTGTAAGCGGCTTGGGGAAAAGTTCCTGACTAAAGCCGTTTATTTTAAAGGCAGACTTGCCGAATGTTATGTGGCATACGTTTTTGGCATCCGCTTTTATGGTGATCTCTTCGTTGGATGCGGCATTTATTATGCTGTTGAAAAGGTTGGCATTTACAACCACAGCACCTTTTGTATAAATTTCCGCTTCTATCCCTCTTAATTCGATACTCATTTCCGAATTGTTTGAAAAGAAGGAAAGACCGTCTCTGTCCGCCACTATAAGATAACAGTAGAGAATGTCGTTAGTGGTACGTACTGCCACCGATTTACTTACTATATTGATGGCATTGAGTAATGTTTGTTTATCGCATACTATATGCATGAGCGCTCCTTATATAATATATATATATTATTTTAGTATTAGTATTATTAGAGGGTGTTTAAATGTTTAAAAGTGTGTTAAACGCCCTTTATCTGTAAAATATGGCTGTTAAAACAGGGTTTAAAGAATGTAGGATAATATTAGAGTTTTGAATATTATGAACATCCTGCCTTTGTTAAAAAAATATCCTTGAAAATTTGAACGGGAATTTTTTAAACATTGAACGGGAAAATGTTTAAAACTCAAAACTACTTACTTTAAAAGTTTTTCGATATCCGTCACATATTCCCTTATTTCGGGATTTGTTTCTATAAGCTCCGATATCACGTTACAGCTGTAAATTACGGTGGAATGTTCCTTTCCGCCGAATTTCGTGCCTATTTCCCTTATGGTCACATCAAGGTACTTTTTGCAAAGGTACATGGCTATCTGTCTGTATGTGCCCAAAGGTTTGCCCCTTCTTTTGGAACAGAGGTCTTCTACCGTAATGTGGAAATATTCAGCCGCTTTTTCCTGTATAAGCTCAATGGTTATGGGCTTTTTGTCATGGTTCAGGGAATCTTTTATGGCTTCCGTGGCAAGCTCCAAAGTTATCTCTTTATTGATAAACTTTGAATACATACGCACCTTTTTAAGCAAGCCTTCCATTTCACGCACGTTGTTGAGCGACTGTTCCGCTATAAGGTTCAAAACTTCAAACGGTACGTTTATACCGAAATCGAATGCCTTTTTTTCAAGTATGGCTATTCTTGTTTCAAGGTCGGGAAATTTGATATCTGCCACTATACCGCCGTTCATACGGCTTACGAGCCTGTCCGTGAGGGTCTCTATTTCCGAAGGCTTTCTGTCGGAACAAAGTACTATCTGCTTTTTGGAATTCATCAGATCGTTAAATATATTGAAAAATTCCGTTTGTGTGGAGTCCTTGTTTGCAAGGTATTGTATATCGTCAAGCAAAAGAAGATCCACATTTTTGTACTTTTCTTTAAAGTCGTAGGTTTTTTTTGTATTGAGGGAGTTTATAAACTCCGTTGTGAAATTGTTGCAGGATATGTACTTTATGTTGAGTGTAGGGTCCTTTTCATAAATATAGTTGCCTATGGCGTGCATGAGGTGGGTCTTTCCGAGTCCCACTCCGCCGTAGAGGAAAAGAGGGTTGTAATCCGCATCTCCCGGGTTTTCCGCTGCCGCCACAGCTGCCGCATGTGCAAAGTCGTTGCTTGGACCTACTATAAAGTTATCAAAGCGGTATTCCTTTATAAGTCCCGATCTGTCCTTTTTGGTATCTTCTTCGGCAGTTATGCCGTTTTGCCTGTTTTTGATCTCCGAATTAAGGTATATGATGAGCTTTTTGGGTGAACCGCAGATTTGTTCAAGTATTCTTTCTATTTCGTTTGTATGTTTGAGAAGATAGCCTTTTGTAAACGTGTTTTCCACGGCTATGGTGTAAGTACTGTTGTCGTGAGAAATGGGGAAAACTATCCCCGTTTTAAAGAAGGTTTTTATGGTAACGTCTGTCATACCTTCTTTTACGAGAGTTTCAACTACTTCTTCCCAAATTTCGTTGGTATTTTTCATAGCTTATAAAAATGGTGAAAATAATCTAAACACATGTCCCACCGCTTTTTTATAGGGTGAAACGGATTCGTAATATTTTTCGTCCGCATTTACGGACAGCTTGAAAGTTTCGATAAAGTCGTCTTTTATATTCGATATACAGTCGCAACCGTACAAAAGGACGGCATTTTCAAAATGGAGATAAAGGGAGCGATAATCCATATTTATGGTGCCCACAACGGCAAGTTCATCGTCCGATACCAGCATTTTGGAATGTATAAATCCCGGCTCATATTCGTAAATTTTAACGCCCGCTTTTAAAAGTACGGGGTAATAGCTTTGTGCAATGTAAAATGCTATTTTTTTGTCGGGAATATGAGGGAGTATTATTCTTACATCTACGCCTCGTTTGGAGGCAAATTTTATAGCTCCGAGAAGTTCCGAATCGGGTATAAAATAAGGCGTAGCTATATAGACATAGCTTTCCGCTCTGTCTATGGCGTTTATATATACCTGTTTACCTATGTTTTCGGAATCAAGAGGTGAATCCGCATAGGGTATGATATAGTTTTCATCTGTTTTTTCTTTCGGCAGGTCGGTCTTGAGATAGTCAAGGTCTTTTGAAATGTCGCTTGTCAAGTTCCAAAGTTCCAAAAACATGGCTGTCAGGCTTTTTACGCTTTCGCCTTTAAGCATTAAGCCGTTATCTTTCCATTTGCCGAAAAGTTCAATTTCGTTTATATATTCGTCCGCAAGGTTTATGCCGCCCGTGAAGCCCGTTTCACCGTCTATTATCATAAGTTTGCGGTGGTCTCTGTTGTTCTGATAAGAGGACAAAAACGGCTTTATGGGTGAAAATACCTTGCATTTTACGCCGTATTCGGCAAGCTTTTTGGGGTAGGAAAAGGGTACTCGTATTATGGAGTTTGTACCGTCGTACATTACCCTTACATCCACACCTTCTTTTGCCTTTTTTTTAAGTATGTCAAGTATGGGACCCCACATCGCGCCGTCTTCTATGATGAAGTACTCTATAAATATAAATTTATGGGCTTTTTGAAGTTCCGATTTTATGGCTTCAAATACGGTCTCACCCGTGGGAAAATATTTAACAGAGTCTTTTGCAGCGGCATAGGTGGGCGCTTTTGCAATATTTTTGAGATAAGACGATATTCCGCTTATTCTTCCGGGAAGTTTATACTTTTCGTAAGTAAGCAGGGAGTCGCATTTATCTATATTGCCGTTTATTTTTTTGTTTATTTTGGACTGTCCGTCCTGTAAGTGGAAAAACAGATACAGGTAGGTTCCGAGAACGGGCAGGGTGATAAGAGGAATTATCCAGCTTATTTTGAAGCCCGAATCTATATCTGAATTAAGTACATAAAGTACAAGAAACATACCCAAAGCAAATAAAAGCATGTAAGGTATGTTGCCGTAGTTTTTAAGTAATAAATAAAAAAGTATAAGAACAGCTATTTGTACCAGTATAAGAAGGACCATAACTCCCCTTGTACCGAATATAAGCTTTAAAAAGTTTCTTTTTACCTTTGATTTTTTATTCATGATAACATGATTTTTTAATGAGATGTAAAAATCTCTTTTTATTTTAACGTGTTTGTGAAGACCCTTTTTCTGCTCCGTCGCTAATAA
>CAMOYW010000065.1 GCA_946630405.1 uncultured Clostridia bacterium
TTCGATTATATCCTCATCCGATATTATTTTCATAAATGTATTCTCCGATAATTAGTATTATATCCGTTTTCGTCATACATTATATATTATATTAGACAAAAAATAAATAGGTGAAGTCACATTTTAGGAAATAAAAGAGGGCGTGAAACATGTTTTCGCGCCCTTAGATTTTAACCTGCTTTATATGTAGCGGTTTTTGATATGTTGTCCCATTCCACTTCTATGCCGAGAGCTCTTCCGAGTTCTCTGAAAGGGATGAACATTCTTCCGTTTGTTATTTCGGCTTTTACGTTATTTGCCATTACCATGACTTTACCGCCCGATACCATTTCTCCGCTGCCTTCCGTAAAGTTTATAAGCTTTCCATTTGCATTAATGGTTGCGGTTTTTGTATCTGCATTCCATTCAACTACGTTTGTGTTTGTATCTGCTGCATCTGCATACAGTGCGATAGCAACAAAGCGAAGAGGTACAAGAGTTGAATTGCTTTCGGGCTGGATATAGGGAGCTACATCCATGATGTAGGTCTTATCGCCTACTTTAACTTCCGTTTCGCCTATGGTTATTTTTACATCCTTTTTTATGGTGAGTTCCGAGTCACCCTTAGAGTTTACCACACTTTGCACGGAGGTAACGGGTTCGGTGCCGATCTCTGCCTTTGCTTTTGCTCTTTCTTCCACAAAGAAAGGGTCTGTTTCCGTTCCTGTGCCCGCAATAAACTGAGCCGAGGAGAGGTTTAAGTAAAATGCGGGACGTACTCCTATATAGCCCGTGTAGGCATCGGCAGCCATGACTTTATTATCGCCCGCTATTATTCTTACCTGTGCGCCGTTGTTGGGTGCGGGGGTTCGGAGCCAATATGCCCATGGCTTACCGCTTCCGAGTGTCAGGTCTTCCACCGTTGCGGTTGAAAACTGTGATTTTTCAAGTGCCGCTTTTGTGGGGATCGCATTGTAATAGTAATCCTTAAATGCAACATAAGTTTTGTAAGCCTGCTCGTAATTTAAAAGGAAAAATCTGTCCGATGTGGTCTCATCGGCAATGTTGCCGTAGTTTTGCTTATATTCCTTTATTCCTGTGGAAAATCCCTTTTCCGCCCTCGTATATTTATAATCGTTCGGTATTTGAGGTATCGAAACGGTCTTAATGGCGCTCATTTCCATGGCGGAGAAGTTCTTTAAAAAGCCCTGTTCGTCGGCATAGGCATTTTTGTTTTGATATACGGCTGATGTAATGGGAGCGTTTCCGCAAGGCCATTCTACTTTGCCCGAAGTTGCCGAAGAGTTGAGCCAGGCTCTTAAATTGCTGTCTGCCCAATGATTTGAGCCCTTTGCCTGCCTTTGTTCTCCCGAATCGTCACCTATACCGTGACTGCCCGATGTGTATAAACCGTTTGCATCGTAGGGTTTAAGAGATATGATCTTGTCACTGAGCATGAGCGCTCCGTTGGAATCTTTATCGACGCAACGCCAAAGGATGTCCTCTCCGTTGTAGTTGCCAAGTACAAGATATTGTCCCTTTTCAATGGAATGAACATAATCCGTAAGTTCGTCGGTATGTTCCGTCATGCCGATTTCGGCAAATGAAGTAGTACACACGGCAAATGAAAGCAGTGTGCCGATAAGTGGTTGAAACAGTTTTTTAAGCATAATTTCCCTCCTTTAAAAAACTTTTATTGTTTCTTTTTTGTAAACCGTATATATTATCCCTTCCTTTACTTTGTAACCTGCGGCTTCAAGTGCCTCTTTGTAAAGGTCGAGTTGTACGGCATATTTTTGTAAAAGCTCCGATTTGTCATCATAGCGGTCGGTTTTATAGTCCACAATGACCGCTTCATCGTTTTCTATAAAGAAAAGGTCGATAATACCTCTTAGGGTGATAGGTATGCTTTCGGGAGCGCCGGGTTCTGTATCTTTCTTTTTGAGAAGAGCAAACGAGGTCTCTCGCTGTATTTTTTCGGCTTTTTTCAATCGTTTGAAAAGGGGCGAGTTCATAAAAGCGAGTATATGCTCCGTCTTGATCTGCAAAAATTCATCTTCATCGATAAAGCCTCTCTTTAAAAGGCTTTCAAGGTATGCGGGCAGTCCCTCTTCGGTCATATCAAGGGGCAAGAGCTCAAATGCCTTGTGGTATAAAGTGCCTATTTGAGCTGCCGTAAACATTCTTTTCTCCTGCATAAATGAAGGGGGAAGAGGAGGTATCTTTTGCTCGAGTTTCTCTTCATGGCTGTAAGCTGCTCTTTTGATCTCCGAGATGGAACGAGAGGAAGGCATGATTATATGCTTTGTTTTCTCTGCAATATCAAAGCGTGCCGTAAATCCGTTTATGATATCTTCATTAAATTCCTTGGGCGGGGTAAATTCTTTAAATTCACTCTCTTTTGCCGTATCTTCGGAATGTACGGATTTGATCGAATTTGAATTCAGCTCGTGGATCGTACAGAATTCTCCGTAGTCGAAAACAGGGTAGGTCAGTGCCGCAAGCAACAGGTCAAGAGGGCTGTTTGCGCCCGATATCATAGAAGATGTAAAAGGTTTGTCGGGATGTTTAAGTTCAACTTTTTGTCTTGTGTTACCTATAACGATGAGTTTTTCTTTTGCTCTTGTCATAGCCACATACATAAGACGCATTTCTTCCGCAATAAGTTCTCGATTTGCAATGATTTTAAAGGCGGAACGTGAGAGTGTCTCTGTTCTTACCGTGAAATCGGGAAGATTATCGTCCGATTTGCCCGTTAAAAGACTCAAGGGCAATTTCATAGACAGGTTTATACCGTATTTTTTATCGAGTATGAGATTATTTTGCCCGATATCTTTCTTGTTGAATTGTTTGCCCGTCATTGCATATATCACAATGGGATATTCAAGCCCTTTACTTGCATGTACGGTAATAAGGTTGACGGCATTTGCGTTATCTCTTCCTATGGTGGCTTTTAAAAGTGTCTTGTCCGAACTGTCCGAAGCAGCCTGCTCAAAATATGTGACAAATGCGGCAAGAGTGCCTCCTATTGTTTTTTCGTATGAAGAGGCTTCTTTGAGGAAGGCATAAAGGTTTTTTACTCTAAGTTCGCCCGAGGGCAAAAGCCTTATAAGGCTCAAGTAATCGAGATCGTAGTAAATATAGTTTAGTAAGGAACTCGGTGAGCCTGTGTGGGCGATCCTCTTAAGTTTTTGGAATACTTCAAGAAATTGTGACGTTTTTTTCTTTAAAGCTTCGTTTTCGCCGTTTTGAGCAATATCGTTTAGTTTTTCGTAATATGTGGAAGCTTTTGAACCTATTTTTATACATGTAAGCTCGTTTTCGGTAAATCCGAAAAGGTTGCTGTGAAGAGCACATACAAGTTCAAGACTTCTGAGGGGATTGTCAAGAGCCTTAAAAAGAGAGAGCATTATCGCAACTTCCGCACTTTCAAGTAAAGATGTGCCCTTTGAGGCAATACACGGGATGTTGTATTTGGCAAGCTCTTCCGTAATATCCGCAGCATCCGTAAGAGAACGCATAAGTATCACTATATCCGAATAATTAACGGCTCTTACATTGTCTCCGTCCTTGATTTTGAAGCCTTTATTTATAAGTTCGAGTATTCTTTCGGCTATGATCGTTGCCTCTTTTTTGGCGTTGTTCAGTTCGTCTACGGCATCTTCACCTTGTTCATCGCCCTTATCCTTTTCTATGATGTAAAATTCGGTTTTGTTATCCTCGCCCAAATCATCATAGTTTGCCGCGTATTTCAGCTCCGATTCGTCGTCGTATTCTATACCTCCGCTTTCTTTTGTCATGATGCGTTTAAATATGAGGTTTACGCTTTCGGTCACTTCTTTTCGTGAACGGTAGTTTTCGGAAAGTATGATAAGTCTGTCTTTTGCATTTTCGTCCTGGGAATAGTCGTTATATTTTTGTATGAATATATCGGGTTCCGCATTTCTGAATTTGTATATGGATTGCTTAACATCTCCTACCGCAAAATGATTGTCCTTTGAACGAATGGCGTTAAAAATAGCTTCTTGCAAGGAATTTGTATCCTGATATTCGTCTATGATTATTTTGCGGTATTTAGTCTTAAGTTCCTGTGCGATCTCAGTGGGTGTAAGATCCTCATTTACAAGTATACCGAGTGTAAGCTGGCTTATGTCGGAAAATTCAAGGTAGGAGTTGTCTTTTTTATACTCGTCATATTTGTCGGCAAATTTAAGCGTGTACTCCGATAAGGTCTTGATAAGCCTTTTTTGAGCTTTGTACAAGGTTTTTTCGTCGCTTATTTTGGAAGTTGTTTTAAACAGATCCTTGATTTTTTTGGCATAATCGGTTCTGAGTTTTTTGCTTCCCTCGATTATTTCGGGGGGAAGGCTGCTTTTTTTGGCATTCCAGCGGATAAATTCGGGAATGTGATCTTCATTTTGCAGGTGCGCTTCGATTTCGCTTATGTCGCTTAATAGTATCTTGCATACGGGATCGTCGCTTGAAAGAGAATAAGTATCGTTTAATTCACGAAAAAAGGTCTCATAACCTTGTTTTACGGAAAGGAAGGTTTCCGCTCTGTTTCCCTTAATGATGTTTATAAGCTCATCGTAGCTGTTTTCATATCTTTCGCAAAGACCCTTGATCCACTTTTTGTAAAACGGTATGCTCAGAGCAAAATCATAAAGTGAAAGTATTGCCTCTTCCGTAGCCTCATCTCCGCTTAAGCTCAGTGAACGAATGAGAAAATCAAGTTCTTCGTCCTTATTTGACAGACCTTCCTCAAGTATATCGTCTATCGCCTGTCTTTTTATGGCTTCCGCTACCCCTGTTTTGGGAATACGGTAGCCGGGGTCTATATCTGTCAGGTGAAAATTTTGCTTTAAAATTTTTTGACAGAAAGAGTCTATGGTACAGATATCGGTTTTATTTATATTTCTTACCTGCAAGGCGAGCCATTCTTTGTCGGTTGATTCCGTTTCCCTCTTCAAAAGGCTTTTTGTGAGTTTTGCCTTCATATCGGAGGTGGCAGCTCTCGTAAAGGTAACGATAAGCATTGAATCTATCGGTATGTGGTCTTCGCACACGAGCTTTAGTATATGCTCCACCATCGTGGTGGTTTTACCCGAGCCCGCTCCCGCGCTTACAAGCAGGTTTTGCCCCATTGAATTGATTATTTCTTTTTGTTTCGGTGAAAAGTCGATTTTCATTTAAGAAGTCCCTTTAAATACCTTCCGGTGTATGAACCTTCACATGCGGCAACTTCCTCGGGCGTGCCTACGCAAACGATATTTCCGCCTCCGTCTCCGCCTTCGGGACCCAAGTCTATGATGTGGTCCGCAGTTTTTATCACATCAAGGTTGTGCTCGATCACAATCACGGTATTTCCGCCTTCGGCAAGCCTTTGAAGTATGGAGATAAGCTTTCTCACATCGTAGCTGTGAAGTCCTGTGGTGGGTTCATCAAGCACGTAAAGTGTTTTCCCCGTGCTTAGCTTGCTAAGTTCGGTGGCAAGCTTTACTCTTTGAGCCTCTCCGCCCGAAAGGGTGGTGGAGCTTTGTCCGAGCTTAATATATCCGAGTCCCACGTCCTTAAGTGTTTGAAGCTTGTTTTTGATACGATTGATGTTTTCAAAAAATACAAGTGCCTCATCTACGGTCATTTCAAGCACGTCTGCTATGTTCTTGCCTTTGTATGTGGCTTCAAGCGTTTCTCTGTTGTATCTTTTTCCGCCGCACACCTCGCAGGGTACGTATATATCGGGCAGGAAGTGCATTTCTATCTTGTTGACGCCGTCGCCCTGGCATGCTTCGCATCTTCCGCCTTTTACGTTGAAGCTGAATCTGCCCTTTGTATAGCCTCTTAGCTTTGCTTCCGTAGTTTGGGCAAACAGCTCTCTTATAATGTCGAAAAGTCCCGTGTAGGTGGCGGGATTTGAGCGGGGAGTTCTGCCTATGGGGCTTTGGTCTATGTTGATGACCTTATCAAGCTCCTTTTCTCCTTCTATTGCATTGCATTTTCCGGGTCGAAGTTTTGCTCTGTTCAGATCTCTTGCAAGGGTCTTGTATATTATTTCGTTCACAAGGGAGCTTTTTCCGCTGCCGCTCACACCCGTTACACATGTAAACGTGCCGAGAGGTATGGAAACATTTATATTGTTAAGGTTGTTTTGTTCCGCACCTTTTACCGTGAGGAATTTGCCCGTGCCTTTGCGTCTTTTTTGAGGTACGGGTATGGTCTCTTTTCCGCTCAGGAAAGCTCCTGTGAGGGATTTTCTGCTTCTGAGTATTTCTTTGTATGTGCCTGCAAATACGACTTCGCCGCCGTTTTCGCCCGCATAAGGTCCTATATCAACTATGTAGTCGGAAGCCCTCATCGTGTCCTCATCATGTTCCACG
>CAMOYW010000066.1 GCA_946630405.1 uncultured Clostridia bacterium
AATGACACATGCCCCCCGTATGGAGCTGTATTGCGGTACCCCCCGCATTATTTATCTTTTCGGCATCCACAAAGGAGTCTATATCCGCTTCCATAACAGCTATTTTATATTTGGGTGAAAGTAACTCCAAAAGACCGAGGACCGTAGTTGTCTTACCCGCCCCCGGCGCACTCATAAGATTAATAAGAAATGTAGAGCTGTTTTTTAAGGCATTTCTTGTCTTTTCGGCTATTTCATCATTATCATCCAAAATATTTGCTTTGAGATCGATTATATCTATCACTTTTCCACCTCTATTTTATCTACCGTCAATTCTCTGCCCGATATAAACACAGCATCGGCACTGCCGCAATACGGGCAAAGATAATCATTTTTTCTGTTCGGAGCATACTCTTTACCGCAGGAGCCGCATTTTGCTCTTGCCGATATATATTCCACACTAAGCGAAGAGCCTTCCAACAATGTGTTTAAAGTCGCCTGCTTATAATACATTTTTAAGTATTCGGGTAACGCTCCCGTAAGTTCACCTATTTTAACATGTACACAGACGACTTTCCCCTCTACCGAATTCATCGCGGAAATCGCCTTATCAACTATTTTTACAACATAGCTAAGCTCATGCATCTTTAGAGACCTCGTTAAGAGCATTCTCATAGATTTGCGCATATTCCTTGACGGCATGAGCAACATTAACAGCCTTATCTCCGAGAGCATTTTCAAGCAAGCAGGTAAGCTCTTCAAGCGGGATGTATCTCTTAATTATCTCGGAACCGCCCGCACTTCTTGACACTCCGCTTACCATATTCATATTTACGGCAGCTCTCAGATCTTCGACCTTTTGTTTATTCTCAATATGAAGTCCCATATTTATCAAGGTTTTTATGAGAGCATTCTTTTGTCTTATCTCTCTTGTAAGTTCATCGGAGAACTTGAACATAGCACCCATTCTGTTAAGGTCAAGACCCATAGCAACATACTGCCTGAAAAGAGTATCAAAGCCAAAACTTCCTATGCTCCTCATGGAAAACAGCTTTGTAAAACAAGTCGTTATTTCATCATCCGAAAAACATTCGCCAAGAAACGAGCCGAGCGCCGTATCTCTTTGTCCGATATACAGCTTCAAAAACAATTCGACCTTATTCTTCAGCTCGGAATAATATATCGCCTCATACAATGCTTCCATGTCGCATATACGGGGAAGTGAGATATCCTTTTTTAATATCGTTTTGGCATTTTCCGTGGCAATTTTACACTCTTCAAGACTTATATCACCACACACCATACATTCATTGCCAAGCTCCGATTCAAGCACCGCGGCACAACAGAGCATGGCAAGTGTATAGGGTGCTCCTTTTGTATTGCCTCCCCATATCCTCAATACTCCATGCCTGTTTTCTCCGAGGGCAAGTTCTTCCGATACTCCGTAAATGGCATAATTGGCATCCTTTTCTCTTTGAGGAAAATACTCTTTAAAGCTTCTGTAAAGCCTGTACTCCTCTCCCCCCGTAAGTGTCGTAAAATCCGAGCTGACACTCCAGTGCGGTCTGTCTCCCGTAAGCTCTTTTGCCTTCATTACGGTACGAACCTTTTGAACCGCAAGGGAATATTCATCCACCGTTGCAAGATCAAAAGCTCTTATTATTTTCAAGGTATCCTCGTATACCTTTTCCCATTTTTCGTTTTTAATTGAGCCTGATATATATACATCCACTCTCGTACTCATATCGATCACTCCGATTTTTGTAGTCCTTCGTTAATTATAGCATAAATACCTATAAATAACAAACTAAAAATACATTAATTATAAGCACCTCAATATTGCGACAAATAAATTAAAAAAGGCTGCAAAACAATTTACAGCCCATAACATTAAATTAAAGATACAAGGTAAGGTATAAAGTAGCTCACTATACTCATAATAAACGCAGCCAAACATATTCCGCACAGAATTGCAGGTATGCTTTTTTTGAGTTTAACTCCCAAAAGTGCCGCTATGAGCGAACCTGTCCACGCTCCCGTACCGGGAAGAGGTATACCTACAAACAAGAGCAGACCCCAAAACTCGTATTCTTCAATTTTATCCTTCTTTCCCATAGCTTTTGCCTCAAGTTTTTCGACAAAAGGTTTCAAAAGCTTTGTCTTTTTAAGAGCGTCAAAAATTTTGGTAATGAACAACAATATAAACGGAATAGGAATAATATTTCCTATCAAACAAATGGGTAATGCTCTTAAATAGGGAACATTCAATAGTCTTGCCGCAATAAGTCCGCCCCTCAGTTCTAAAATCGGAAACATAGAGATTATAAAGGCTGTCAAATCACCGTTCATTCCCTGAAATAAATCCAAAAGCTTGTTTACAAGTTGTTCCATAACACATTCCTTCCGCTAATTTACAGTTTTGAAATTTCTCCGCTGTTCATTGTATATATATCATCACAATAGGTCTTGACCTGTGAATCATGAGAGATAACAAACACACTTTTTCCGCTGTCGGCATATTCTCTCAAGATCTCAAGCACCATTTTGGTACTTTCATCATCCAAATCGCCCGTGGGTTCATCGGCAAAAACAAAATCAGGCTCATTTATCAACGCTCTTGCAACAGACATCCTTCTCAATTCGCCGCCCGAAAGCTCTTTTGCAAATGAAGACGAGAGTTCAAAAATCCCAAGCCTTTTCATAAGTTCATCCGATCTTTCTTCTTTGTCTGTATTTCCACATAAAAGAGCGGGCATAAGGATATTTTCCTTAACTGTGTAATTATTAAGCCCCGTATGCCCCTGGGGGACAACTCCCATATTTTTGCATCTAAACAAAGACAAGGCGGTATCCTGCATTTTGTAAATGTCTTTTCCGTCTATTTCAACACTTCCCTCATCGGGTTTCAAAAGCCCCGAGAGCATACTCAAAAAAGTCGTCTTTCCGCTTCCCGATCGTCCGCAAAGCTCGACCATACCGCCGTCTAAAGTAAAGTTTGTCGGTTTGACCGCATAAAATCCTGTTTTCCCTCTGTTATAACTTTTGGATATGTCCTTTACACTTAATATCATCAGCCTGCCTCCCTGAGTATGATACCCGTGTCGACCCTGGCGATCTTGTATGCGCTGTAAAAAGCAGTAACGCCTCCCAAAACGGCAGACACCAAAACGGATAAAATCATTATCATAAGCATTACGGGAAACCCGGGCATAAAATAAGGAAGCCCTATACCGTTAACTATGAGGTACTTAAATGAGTAAAGCAAAATCACAGAGATCAATGCACCCAAAACTCCGCCAAACAAATTTATGCAAAGGGCTTCGCACATAACAAGTTTTGCGATCTTCATTCTTGACATCCCCATAACTCTGAGAACGGCAAATTCCTTCTTACGTCCGTTTACAAAAAGTGCAAACCCTATCGCAATAACTACCATACAGAAAATCCATATTGCGATAACCACAGCCTTAACCATAGCCGATACCACATTCATACTTTCGGCAACGCCCGTTAACATACTTTTTGCTTTTACGGCTTTAACGCCTTCAATTTTATTGATCGCAAACCTGATATTCTCAATGTCCGCATTTTTGGCTACTCTAATGTAAACAGAAGATACGACGCTGTCGGGATCTCCGTCGGCAATAAGGCTTATACCTTTATTTTCGGCACATTTCATGAGCGCCTTTATTGTTTCTGCGGAAGCAAATACGGCATTGTCAAATTCGGTCCCCGTAGGGGCAAGTTTTGCACAAACATTGCACTGTTGATCGTAAAAACGCAATTTATTACCGCTTTCGGGCACGACATTTGCTCCGACCAGCACATCAAATTTATCAAGTTTATCGGAATAGCTTTCCGAAACCCACGGAGTAACGGTAAAATCTGTTTTTTCGTTAAAACCTATAAGCTGAACGGCTGCCGAACAGCAACCTTCGGAAAGCGAGGCGAGGAAATATTGCTCCGATACCGCCTCGACCCCGTCGATTTTACGAATCTTTTCAAGTACTTCCGAATCCATGTAAAAATAACCGGGCGTACCGTCAAGAATAATGCTTTCAAGCCCTTCCTTTTCGGCAAGGTCTTCGGGGACAGCAATAATATCCGCTCCGAGTCTTTCTCCGAGGCTCTTAAGTCCCCTGTTCATACCAAGCACAAGTACGGAACCCGCGAACATGCTCATACAAATAAGCATAGACAAAACCACAAGCACAGCCGTACTTGCAGGTGCCTTAACAATATTTCTTAAAGGAAGCATTTTACGCCTCCTTATGTTCCTTTGCCATAAACAATCTGTTTACAATACTTACGACAAATATAAGCATTGAGATGATCATGACTGCGGGACGCATCGCCGAAACACAGATCATGCTCGGCATTTTACATATATCAATAAGTATTCCGGGCGTTGCAAAAGCCAACAAAGAAATAAATCCGATACTTGTGGAAAAAGCAACTTTTTCCGAATAGTTTTTAGAAAGCATATTGAAAAAGGTGATAAAGCTTAAAACTATGCCTACACCAAACACCGTGCGTTCCGCCCAGTGGCAGGCGGCAAATTTGCCATCTTCATGTTGACCGCACGCATGGAACAAAAACAGCACGCCCACAGTCAAAAATATGCTTAACAGTAACATAAATAAATCAAAGATAAATTGTCTTTTTTTCATAATACTCCCCAATATCGAGATATTTTACAATCCCGATCCCTTTAATAATATTATTGTTTTAGTTCGCTTTTTAACAACTCCAAAGCATTATCGGCAGCATTTTGTTCCGCCTTTTTTTTGCTCCTTCCCATACCCGTACCGAGTATTCTCCCGTCGTGCCTTACCTCTGCAGTAAAGCTTTTTTCATGTGCAGGTCCGCTTTCGCTTACGATCACATATTCAACGGGCAAATGCGAAGTGCTTTGTATAAGTTCTTGCAACTCTGTCTTTGAGTCGACTACCTCACTTGAAGAATACATTTCCTTTATTTCATCTTCAAGCATGGACAAAATAAACTTTTCGGCTTCCTCATATCCTTTATCGAGAAATATCGCACCTATAACAGCCTCAACAGCATCGGCATTTACAGAAGCTCTTTCCCGTCCTCCCGTATGTTCCTCCCCTCTTCCGAGTTTTAAAAGTTTATTTATCCCAAGTTCTCTTGCCTTTTTGGCAAGCATATCCTCACACACAACGCTCGCTCTGAGCTTTGTTAAGCGTCCTTCGGGCATGGAATAATTGTTAAAAAGGTACTTTGCGGTAAACATACCGAGTACCGCATCACCTAAAAACTCCAATCTCTCATTACATTCGACCTTATTTTCGTTTGCAAAGGAGCTGTGAGTTAACGCCGTATTGATATGCGGACAATCAATATAATCGTATATATTCATATTTCCTCCTATCGTTTGCGGCATTTCCAAAAACTATTGCTTATTACCCGCAATAATTTTTGGAAATACACAAAGATATTAAAAAACGGACTGCGTATTACGCAGCCCTAACCGATAATTATTTATCTGACTTGTGAGCCAACACATATTCAACGGCATCACCAACTGTCTTGATCTTTTCGGCATCATCATTTGCAAACTCAATATCGAAATCATCCTCAATGTTTGAAATGATCTGGAAAAGGTCAAGTGAATCAACGCCAAGTTCCTCAAATGAAGTTGTCATCTCGATATCATCAGCGTCAATACCAAGCTGCTCAGCAATGGTTGCCTGTATCTTTTCAAATTCCATTTTTAAGCCTCCTTAAATTAAGTGCACACGCACTTTTTTACTACTCGTAATACTATACTAAATATTTAGTTCAATTACAAGAGGAATTTACAAATTTCCTATAATTTTTTTGTTATAGTATTATTTATCAGGCTAAATCAGTGTTCAAAGCCGCTTTTATTTTCTCCGTGATATCGGCATCAATAAAGCTCTCGCATTGTTTAACGGCTCCTACTATCGCCCCGCTGTCGGATGAGCCGTGCGCCTTTACCACAAGACCTTTAAGACCTAAAAAAGGTGCTCCTCCGACTTTATCGTAATCTATATAGTTTTTTACGTTTTTAAATGCTCCCGCAGCAAGCATGGCACCTATCTTGGATAAGGTACCCGACATAAGCTCTCTTTTAACAACCTTAAGCATGCTCTTGGCAAAGCCTTCCATTACTTTCAAAATAATGTTACCCACAAAGGCATCACAAACAACGACGTCCGCAACACCCTTTGAAATATCTCTTGCCTCGGCATTACCGATAAAATTGATGTTATCGTATTCCTTAAGAAGCTTATATGCCTCTTTAACAGCCTGATTACCCTTTTCTTCTTCGGTACCTATATTTACAAGCCCTACTTTGGGATTCTTGATACCTG
>CAMOYW010000067.1 GCA_946630405.1 uncultured Clostridia bacterium
ATCCGATAAAACGATACCTGCCATATGTGCCGTTATCCCACTATAAGGATCGGTCACATTTGCATTGCCATATCCCTTTTCATTTAGGAATGTCTTGTATTCATCAAAGCTTTCTACAAAGTTCAGAGGGAACTCGAGTCCTATCCTCATAAGTGCTATATCGGCTATTCCGCTCTCGTTTGTAACGATATCGGTACCGACATATACACCCTTATCACCTACGGCACTTATTGCATAAGTTTCTCCCACAATAAGTTCTGTGCCGTTTGTTTTATAATCATCTACTGCTATAGTAATGTTTTCGGTCTGTCCCTTAAGGGTAAGGATAACATTCGTATCATCGGATTCTACACCTGCAACATCACCCTTGAACAGTATCTTTTCTTCCTCGCCGAGTTCAGACTTAACAATCTTAGCCTTGGCAAGATAAAGATTATTAAATTGATTGGATGCAACATACAATGTTTCGGGATCCGTTGTTTTCTTTTTATATACAACATTTCCGCCTGCATCACCGGATGCTACAGACTCTGTACAAGCCGCATCCTTATAAAGCTCGATCGTTCCGCTGCCCGTACCTACGGTAGTAGATACAGTGTACATTGCCTTTTCATCGGCAACAAAACTAAATACGGGGGTCTTAGAACTTGCTTTTGTACCATAACGTGCAGTACTGTTGTAATATGATATACCGCTTTGTATGATACTAACTTCAAAAGTCTGCTCCGAATCATTTACATATTCACCCTTTAAAATGCCGTCGGTATATGAAGTTACATCTTCATAGATATTCATAAACGCAGCATCATCAAAGTCAAGGCTTATGACCTTGGGAACCTCAAATGATACGGTAACATCCTTAATGAAAAGATTATTTGTATTTGTTGCTCCAAAGTATAATACTTCCGATGAAGCCGACTTCTTCTTGTATACAAGCTCGGAACCAGCACTTGCCGTAACTGCGGGCTCTGTACATGCTTCATCAAGGAAAAGTCCTACAGTACCCTCACCCGTAAATACCGAATTTGTAACGGTATAATTTGCGGCACTATCTGCTGTAAAGCTGAATATCGGTTTAGCGTTTACTACCTTTGTTCCGTAACTTGACTTATTGGCATAATTGAAATTATTATAAACATCAACTTCAAATTCCTGTCCGGAATCGTTTGTATAAACTCCCGAATAAGGGCCTTCCGCAAATGTTGCCTCTTTATTGGTAAAGTAAAGAGCCATTGCATCATCTGTTGCGAAGTTAAGGCTTATTTCCTTTTCAGGCTCGGTCTGCTTTCCGCCTATTTCATCAAAAAGCTCCTGACCAAGCTTTGTCCAATAGCTGTTTACAACAAGGTTCTTATCTTTAGCAGTGAATACTCCGTCCTTATCTATGGTAAATATATATTCTCCGCTCGTTTCTTCTCCGTAAACCTTAGTGGGTTGTATAACATAAGGTGATATCGAAAGCCCGCTGTCTTGTATAAGCTTAGCTATCGCACCTGCCTGTATCACACCACCCGTTTTATTCGAGTGAGTTTTATCGCCCGTATCCATCACAGCCAAACCGTTGGCATCACTTCCGCAAGCCGCATAGGCATCTTCGTATAACTTCTTGGTAATACCAAAACCGTCGATATAAAGTACGCCTTTTTCTTTGTTTTCCTCGTATACTTCTTTGCAAGCCGTCACATACGCGTCATTTTCGGTCTTATAAGCAACAGTAGGCTCATAATCCGTCATATTCGCATCGTGATGAGCTTTTATCTTTCCTCCGTCGTAATAAAGTCTTGCAACGGGAGATACGACTACGGGGATTGCACCCTTTTCGAGTGCTTTATTGATATAATACTGGATATAACCTTTGTATGTTGCACCGCAATCCCATGCATAGTATGTATCACCGTACTGTGACTTATATGCATCGGGAGTAGCAGACTTCATACTCTCAGTAGGTACTATTGTAGGGAAACCACTGCTGAGAGATTCGGCAGGATTTTCCTTTGTATAAAGAGGAGCAAACCTTTCCTGATAATAGGAAGCTCCGTTTGCACAATCATTGTGACCGAACTGGATAAAGAGATAGTCACCTTCCTTGATATTGGAAATGATCGTATCAAGTTTACCCTCGTTCAGGAAGGAACGTGTACTTCTTCCGCCCTGCGCATAATTGTTTACGGTTACAAATTTATCGTCAAAGAAATTCTGGAAGAACTCTCCCCACGAACCTGCGGAAAGGATCTTTCCACCATTATAGATACCTGCAGCAGAATAATCCTTAACTGTGGAATCACCCGCAAGGTAAATATTTATACCCAAACCCGGAGCAATACTTCCCTCATTATCGGGATCCGACCAGTTTGAGCTTACCGTCTTTTCGGTATCTATAACATATTTTGCAGTGCCCTTATTTCCGGAAACCGTCATAGGTGTCACTACAGCCATAAGGAACTTGCCCGCACATTCCATAGGGATCTGGAGCTTCTTTGTGCTTACGGCAGTCGTACTCTTTAATAATGTTGAACTTTTAAGTATAGTATCAAGACTTGTACCGTCAAAATCTTCGCTTACAGCATACCACTGTATGAGTGAAGCGTCATTTGCTGCCCATTGCTCGCCGAGTTCATATCCAACGGTCACCGTTTCACCGGGGTTCGGAGTGTTGAGGTCACCGTTGGAGGTAAGTGAAGGCAAGACACTGAACTCGGGTTCACCCGTACCTTCGGGAGTGTAATATTCGGGAGTCCAACCGTTTTCAATAAAAACATTTTCTACGCTGTAGTTTGACTCGTCAATGCTGTCTTTTGCACCGGCAATTCTGCCCGATGTATCGACCTTTGTTCCGTTATAGGTAGTATTGTATTCAACAAGATTCACGTTTGCCGAATCGGGTGAATTTCCGCTCATGGATTCCCAACCCTTTGCAGCTATCATACCGTCTTGCTGAAGCTTTGTGTTTATAAATGCTACAGTAGCCTTATTTCCCCACATTCTTCCTAAGAAGCTTTCCGTGGTATCTCTTTGTGTTGAGAAGGATACAAAGCAGTTTCTGAAAATATATCCGTACTTTGCGGGATAATCGTTTGAACTTGAATTAGCTGTTATATATGCAGGTGACTTGGAACCGTCATAGCCGCAAATATTAAGCTCACAACCGTCAAATATTACTTCTCCGTTTCCGTATATATAGTCTGTGGAACCTTCTATGTAGCAATTCTTGTAGTACGCATCAAACGGCTTGTTACAGGTATAAAGTGTATCCTGAGAACCTATGAACGCACAATCCTTAAACTCGGTTTTATCCGCGTAGTTTACAAGAGCGGCAGCTCTTTCGGTAGCCTCTTTTGTATCTACGTTCGTATTTTCTTTCCTTTGTGTTGTCTGACTTGTTCCGTCTCTTCCGTTGAGCTGTACTCCGTCGGCAAGTTCCTCTTCGGTCATATACTTGTTAAAGGAATTTTCAAAAGTTATGCCCTCGGCTCTGAATGCGGTAGCACTTGCCTGAGTAATGACTGCCGAGCCCCAATGTTTGACCACATCGCCTTTTTCAAATTTATCGTATGCGGCATAGGGATCATAGAAGCCTTCATTTACACAACTGTAATATTTATTGCCGATACCGTAGTACCATGTGATCTTGGTGGTATCTTTATTTTCACCCTTTAATGTGATGTTAGGTGTATTTACAACGACCTGTTCACGATAAGTGCCCGGTGCAATGTTGATCGTGACTCTCTTATCACCCTTATCCATTGCAGTTGCTGCATCTACCGCAGCCTGTACTGTCTTATACTGCTTATCGGAACCGACATAAAGTTCCTCGGCATATTCAACCTTTGCCGATGAAGTAAGCTTAAGCAATATATCTCTTTCGGTCACATTATTGTTGACCGTGACATGAGTAGATGTACTGTATCCGTCACAAGTTACCGTAGCAAGATACGAACCGTTTCTGAGAGCTGTTGAGTATTTATCTCCGTTTATCTCTCCGACATATTCGTACTTGTCATCTACATTTGTAAACTTTATTGATGTGGGAACTGTAGGTGCAGCCTTATATTCGTTTACGGTATCTCCCAAAACAAGGAAACCGCCCGTAATGTTATATCTTCCCACTTCTTTAAATGCTATATTTCTGATCACATCGGATGAATCGGAGTTAGAAACCGTAATCGTTTCACTAAGTTCATAGTCCTTAGCTCCTTCAACCTTTAAAGTGTATGTTTCATCCGCAGTAAGTCTTGCGGAATATGACGTACCGTTAAGTTCAGCACTAACTTCTTCATGAGAATTCTTATCTTCGGGAACAAATGTAAGTTCCATATCCGAAGGAACACTCTCAAGACCCGTTATCTCACCCTTTACCTCATACGAAATACTTTTTGCTATGGTAAAATCATGAGT
Organism: uncultured Clostridia bacterium; assembly: GCA_946630405.1. GTDB lineage: Bacteria > Bacillota > Clostridia > Lachnospirales > CAG-274 > UBA3680. Next base: position 4,396 of record CAMOYW010000067.1, read on the forward strand.
TTGTGTTTTGGGAACTATAGTTTCGCTTGCTTCTGCCTCTACCGTTCTTGTTTCGGGTGATACGGTATAGTTTATGGCATTTGCACCTGTAAGTGCCGCGGAATATGTACCCGGCTTAACGCTTGCGGTATATGTTTTTCCGCTTACCGTAGGTATGACACTTTTTTTGGTGTCCTTATTCACCAGCTTAATGTTATACTCACTGAGCCCAAAGCTGTCGTTTATATTGCCCGAAAGCTGTGTGTACGGTGCAAATTCCGCACCATAACAGAACATTTTTGAACCCGTAAGAGTAATATAATAAGTAGTATCCTTCTTCGTTTCAATATCAACGGTAGTCCATGTATTGCCCTGTGTGACCGTCAGATAATCATTGTCATATTCACCTTTAAGTCCGGGTACAAAGCTTCCCATCGCCAACGAATCGGTACTTACATAACCCGTTTTGCTTGACGCATTTCCGACATATACGGTAAGTGTACCGTCCGACGGTGATTTGAAATCACAATAAGATCCTGTCCCATCCGTGGTGACGATTTCGCCCGAAGCTTTCCCGTTCGTAGTGTTTGAGCGAACATAATCCTTGCCGCCGCTACTGCCGTATGTTAAGGTTGAGGTCGGACTGTAATACGTAAATCCGAGATCGCCGTAAGTAGCATATCCGCTCGACGCTTCATTTACTATCGTCCACTCACCTTGAGTTACGGTCTCTGCGGCAAAAAGATTGATCGGTGCGACCGATAATGTCATTATCAACGACATTGAAAGCGCTGTTACGCTCTGAAAGCGCTTATTTCTTGCCATTAAACTTCCTCCTCATTTTATTTTTCGGAACAGTTGCCTGCGTAGCCTTGATAAATCACTGCCACCTCGTACATCTGCCCCCTTTCTTTGATTATTTGGATTTTAAACCTTAACATTATGTTAAAGTCAATAGTTTTTGTTGAATTTTTTTGATTTTTTTGGTAAAATTATTTTAATGGAATTTATATCGTTTGCATTATAGAGGTGCTTTATGAAATTAAAAATAAACGACCTTTCAAAAATACTCGGAATAACTTCCCAAACCATACGCCGTTACGAAGAACAGGGCTATTTGCATCCCGAAAGAAGTGAGTCAAATTACCGTTACTATTCGGAAAATGACATTACAAGAATGATACAACTTCGCCTTTTCCGCAAATGCGGATTTTCTCACGAACAAATAGAGACCATGCTCGAAATGAATGAAGAGGGAATGAGAAGTGTTGCCGTTGAAAGACTTGCGGAGCTTGATAATGAGATAAAAAGACTGAAATTTCTAAGACACTGGTTAAAAGACAATATTCAGCTTCTTGATACGGTCACGGAACTTGACAAAGGGTTTGTCAGAATGATCTGCCCTGCTATGCGTTATGTTATCTACGGTACCGACAATAAAATATTTTCAGAAAAGGAGCGCCTTGAGACCGTACATCAATTTCTTTCGACCGTCGAAGAAGTTCAATCTATGATAATCTACAGATTTGATGATATTTTAAACAATAATTACTGCCCTTACAATGCTCTTGCAATAAAAGAAATGGATATAGAAAGATTAAGTTTACACGATATAATTAACAATGCAAAGTATCTTGAAATCTATCCTTCGACAGAATGTCTTTACGGCAAGATCTCGTTTGACCCGGATTCAAAAAACAACGAAGAAAAAAAATGGGAAGCCTTTGACGATTTTAAGCGCAGAGCCGATATATATCTTACTGCCAATAACCTTATGATCTGCGGCGATACCGTATATTTTACTCTGGGATTATTTGGAGGATTTATAGATTATCTCGTATGTATGCCTGTCAAAAACATATAATCCATCAATATATATCCCATCATAACAAAAAGCAGCAAAAGGAAAAAATTCAACCTTTTGCTGCTTTTTTAATATTATATGATTATCCGATAAAAAATATAA
>CAMOYW010000068.1 GCA_946630405.1 uncultured Clostridia bacterium
AAGGAGTCCGGATGTGATGTTATCATCGGTCTCTATGACGGCTCAAAGAGTTGGCAGAGAGCTGTTGAGCAGGGATTCACCGTTTACACGGCTGCAGAGGCTGCAAAGATCGCAGATATTATCATGATCCTTATAAACGATGAGCTCCAGGCTAAGCTTTACAAAGAGAGCATCGAGCCCAACCTTAACGCAGGCGATATGCTTATGTTTGCACACGGCTTCAACATCCACTTCGGTCTTATTAAGCCCCCCAAGGATGTAGACGTAGCCATGATAGCTCCCAAGGCTCCCGGTCACACAGTAAGAAGTGAATATCAGGCAGGTAAGGGTACTCCTTGTCTTGTAGCTGTTGAGCAGGACGCTTCCGGTCAGGCTCTCGACCTTGCACTTGCTTATGCTGCAGGTATCGGCGGAGCAAGAGCAGGCGTACTTGAGACAACTTTCAGAACAGAGACAGAGACAGACCTCTTCGGTGAGCAGGCTGTACTTTGCGGCGGTGTATGCGCACTTATGCAGGCAGGTTTTGAAACACTTACAGAAGCAGGTTACGATCCCATCAACGCTTACTTTGAGTGTATCCACGAGATGAAGCTTATTGTAGACCTTATCTATCAGTCAGGCTTTGCAGGCATGAGATACTCTATCTCCAACACTGCAGAGTACGGTGACTACATCACAGGTCCCAAGATCATCACAGAAGATACAAAGAAGGCTATGAAGAAGATACTTAAGGACATCCAGGACGGTACCTTTGCCAAGGAATTCCTTCTTGATATGTCTTCCGCAGGCGGACAGGTACACTTCAAGGCTATGAGAAAGCTTGCTTCCGAGCATCCCAGCGAGACTGTTGGTGAAGAAGTAAGAAAACTTTACTCCTGGAGCAACGAGGATAAGCTTATCAACAACTGATACAGCATATAACATTTTACCATCGGCGACTTCGCTTCACGCGAAGTCGCTGTATATAAGGAGCCGACGATGAAAAAAATCACCGTTTTTGACTCTACATTAAGGGATGGGGCGCAAGCCGAGGGTGTATCCTTTAGTGTAGAGGACAAAATTAAAATAGTAAAAACCTTGGATGAACTTGGTGTAGGCTATATAGAAGCAGGCAACCCGGGTTCCAATCCCAAGGACATGGAGTTTTTTGACAGGATCCGCTCCATTGAGCTTAAAAACAGTACTATAGCCGCATTCGGCAGTACACGCAGGCGCGGAATAAGTCCTTCCGATGACAATAATCTCCAGGCACTTATAAACGCAGGCACCAAAACCGTTGCCATATTCGGCAAAAGCTGGGATTTCCATGTGACCGATATAATCGGTGCCACACTTCAGGAAAATCTTGAAATGATTTACGACACCATCGCCTACCTTAAAGAACAGGGTAAAGAGGTAGTATTTGATGCCGAGCATTTTTTTGACGGCTACAAGGAAAATCCAGAATATGCTCTAAAAACTCTTTCAAGTGCGGTCCAAGCGGGAGTTGACTGTGTGTGTCTTTGCGACACAAACGGCGGAACTTTCCCAGAGGAGATATACGATATCACCAAAAAGGTGCTTGAAGCCTTTGATGTGACCGTGGGCATACACGCTCACAACGACTGCGGAATGGCTGTAGCAAACAGCATTATGGCAGTAAAAGCGGGAGCTGAACATGTACAGGGTACCTTTACAGGCTTCGGAGAAAGATGCGGAAACGCCAACCTCTCCACCATAATAGGAAACCTTCAAGTCAAGCGTGACTATATTTGTATACCCGAAGACAACATTTCTTCTCTCACTCACACAGCAAGAAAGGTAAGCGAGATAGCCAATCTTCAGCTTTCCATTCGTTCTCCTTTTGTCGGCAAATGCGCTTTTGCTCACAAAGGCGGGATGCATGTAGACGGTGTACTCAAAAACAGCAGAAGCTTTGAGCATATCGACCCTTCTATTGTCGGAAACGAAAGAAAGTTCCTTACAAGCGAAGTATCGGGAAGGACCACCATCCTTTCCATGATACAAAAGATAGTACCCGGAATGGAGAAAAATTCTCCCGAAACGGGTAAGGTGATCGACAGATTAAAGGAACTTGAATACGAAGGCTATCAATTCGAGGGCGCGGAAGGCGGTTTTGAACTTCTTGTACGCAAGACCCTCGGAAAATACAAACCTTTCTTTGAACTTGAGACCTTTAAAATAATAGGAGAGCATCCTCCTCTTGCCGAGGGACAGACCGCATCGGCAGTCATTAAAGTTAAGGTGGATGACAAATACGAGATAACCGCCGCAGAAGGTGACGGTCCCGTAAACGCTCTTGACAAGGCGCTCAGAAAGGCGCTGGAAGTCTTCTACCCTACCCTTTCGGATGTACATCTTACGGACTATAAGGTTAGAGTACTGGATTCAAATTCCGCAACGGCTTCAAAGGTACGTGTACTTATAGAATCAAGCGACGGAGACGACACATGGACCACCGTCGGAGTTTCAAAAGATATTATAGAAGCAAGCTGGATAGCACTTGTGGATTCCATAGAATATAAACTTATTAAAGATATAGAACAAAAATTTAAACAATACCTTTAAAGGAGGAATTACCCATGGGTATGACGATGACTCAAAAGATCTTGGCCGCTCATGCAGGACTTGACAGCGTAAAAGCCGGTCAGCTCATCGAGGCAAAGCTGGATCTCGTACACGGTAACGATGTTACTACACCCGTTGCCGTAAAGGCATTCAACACTATCGGTGTAAAAGAAGTATTTGATAAGGATAAGGTAGTAGTGGTACCCGATCACTTTACCCCCAACAAAGATATCAAAAGTGCAGAGCACTGCAAATTTATAAGAGAATTTTCCCACGAAAAAGGACTTACAAACTACTTTGAAGTAGGTCAGATGGGTATAGAGCATTGCCTTATCCCCGAAGCGGGACTTGTGGTATGCGGTGATGTTACCATTGGTGCCGACTCACATACCTGTACATACGGTGCGCTCGGTGCATTTTCAACAGGCGTTGGCTCTACCGATATGGCGGTGGGTATGGCAAGAGGCGTTGCCTGGTTCAAGGTGCCTTCTGCTCTTAAGTTTGTACTTAAAAACAAGCCCGCAAAATGGGTAAGCGGCAAGGACATTATTCTTCACATCATCGGTATGATAGGTGTTGACGGTGCTCTTTACAAGTCAATGGAATTTACCGGCGATGGCTTACAGTATCTTTCAATGGACGACCGTTTCACAATAGCAAACATGGCAATTGAAGCGGGCGGCAAGAACGGTATATTCCCCGTAGACGAAAAGACACTTGAATATGTAAAAGAACATTCCACAAGAACTCCCGTAATATACGAGGCAGACGAGGATGCAGAGTACGATGCGGTTTACGAAATAGACCTTTCCACACTTCGTCCCACGGTTTCTTTCCCTCACCTTCCCGAAAACACAAAGACTATTGACGAGGCAAAGGGTCTTGAAATGGATCAGGTAGTTATCGGTTCTTGTACAAACGGAAGAATGAGCGATATGCGTATCGCAGCAGAAATATTAAAAGGCAAGAAGACCAACCCCAACATCAGAACCATTATCCTTCCCGGAACACAGAAGATTTGGCTCCAGTGTGTAGAAGAAGGTCTTGCAAAGATATTCGTAGAGGCAGGTTGCGTATTCTCCACCCCTACTTGCGGACCTTGCTTGGGCGGACATATGGGTATACTTGCAAAAGGAGAAAGAGCACTTTCCACCACCAACAGAAACTTTGTGGGTAGAATGGGACATCCCGAAAGCGAAGTTTACCTTTGCTCCCCCGCTGTTGCCGCAGCATCTGCGATCACGGGTAAGATAACAGACCCCGAAGAGGTTTAAGGAGGATATTACAATGAATGCACACGGAAAAGTATTTAAATACGGAAACGATATAGACACGGATGTTATAATCCCCGCTCGTTACCTTAATTCCTCCGACCCCAAAGAGCTTGCACAGCACTGCATGGAGGACGCTATCCACTCTACCGTTAAGTTTGCGGAAAACGTTAAGGAAGGCGATATCATCGTAGCGGAGAAAAACTTCGGTTGCGGTTCTTCAAGAGAACACGCTCCCATTGCCATAAAGGCAAGCGGTATATCCTGCGTTATAGCTAAAAGCTTTGCAAGGATCTTCTACAGAAACTCCATAAACATAGGTCTTCCCATCCTTGAATGTGAGGATGCCGCAAATGATATAGATATGGGCGACGATGTTGAAGTGGATTTCAACACAGGTGTTATAACCAACCACACCAAAAATAAAACATACCAGGCTGAGCCCTTCCCCGAATTTATGCAGGAAATGTTTAAAGTAGGCGGACTTGTGGAGCAGACAAAAATTAAGCTCGGTTTAAAATAAGCAAAAGAGGTAATATAAAATGAACTTTAATTTAGCAGTTGTTGCAGGTGACGGAATAGGCCCCGAAGTAATGGAGCAAAACATAAGAGTACTTGACAAGATTGGTGAAAAATTCGGTCACAGCTTCAAGTATGAGCATGTACTCGGCGGTGGTTGTGCCATTGACAAATTCGGCGAGCCCCTTCCCCAGCACACAATAGATGTATGTAAAGCAAGCGACTCCGTTCTTTTGGGTGCGGTAGGCGGTTGGCAGTGGGACACACTTCCCGGTGATAAGCGTCCCGAAAGAGCACTCCTCGGCTTAAGAGGCGCACTCGGATTATATGCAAACCTTCGCCCCGCAACTCTTCATGAAGCATTAAAGGATGCTTGCCCTCTCAAGCCCGAGCTTGTGGCAGACGGCGTAGATATTATGGTAGTAAGAGAGCTTACGGGCGGTATGTACTTCGGCGAAAAGGGAAGAAAGCAGACAGAGCTTGGCGAAGCTGCTTACGATGTAGAGCAGTATTCCGTAAAGGAAGTTGAGAGGATCACAAGAACTGCATTTGAGATAGCTCGCAAGAGAAAGAAACATGTAACAAATGTAGATAAGCAAAACGTTCTTGAATCTTCCAGACTTTGGAGAAGTGTTGTGCTTGAAGTAGCAAAGGATTATCCCGATGTAGAGCTTGACCACTTATATGTGGATAACGCTTCAATGCAGCTTATAATGAGACCCACTACGTTCGACGTTATCGTTACGGGCAACATCTTCGGCGATATCCTTTCCGACGAGGCAAGCCAGATGACGGGCTCTATCGGTATGCTTCCCTCCGCATCTCTCGGCGAAGGAAGTCTCGGTATGTATGAGCCGGTACACGGCTCCGCACCCGACATTGCAGGCAAGAACATTGCAAACCCCATAGCGACTATACTTTCAGGCGCTATGATGCTTAAATACAGCTTCGGTCTTCAAGACGAAAGCAAAGCAATTGAAGATGCCGTTGCAAAGGTACTTAACAACGGTTACAGAACAGGTGACATAATGAGCGAGGGAATGAAGCAACTCGGCTGTAAAGAAATGGCAGATGCTATACTCGCAGAGATCTGATAAGTATCGTTAAAATAAGAGCACCTCTAAAACTCATTCTTTGCATAGCTTGATAATTTTTCCGTATCTGTTGTTAAAGTCTCTCAGCTTAGCTTTTGGCTATACTTTCGAGCCTTTGCCTCGTTTACGAATAAATTCTCAGTGCTCTGCTTTAAAGCAGTTTTTAGAGCTACCCTTAAACAACTATCCAATATACTATTATCTATAAGGCATACCTTTGTGTGCCTTATAGGTGTATTATGAAGAGGTTTTGATATGATAAGTGACAGAGTAAAAAAAGGTCCGGATAAAACACCTCACCGTTCCCTTTTTAAGGCAATGGGTTATACCGATGAAGAACTTTCTCGTCCTCTTATAGGTGTTGTTTGTGCAAAAAGCGAAATAATACCCGGACATATAAATCTTGACAAAATAGCACAAGCCGCTAAGGCAGGCGTTTACGCCGCAGGCGGTACACCCATTGAAGTACCCGCTATCGGAGTATGCGACGGTATCGCAATGGGACATATCGGTATGCACTACTCTCTTCCTTCAAGAGAACTTATTGCGGATTCCACCGAAAGCCTTGCACTTGCACACGGCTTCGACGGTCTTGTACTGATACCCAACTGCGATAAAATAGTACCCGGTATGCTTATGGCTGCCGCAAGATTAAACATACCCTCCATCGTAATAAGCGGAGGTCCCATGCTTGCAGGTCATAAAGGATGCGGTGCAAACAGAGAAAATCTTTCTCTTTCCAAAACATTTGAAGCAGTCGGTGCTTACGAATCGGGTAAGATAACTGCGGAAGAGCTTAAAGAATACGAAGATAAATCCTGCCCCAGCTGCGGCTCATGCTCGGGTATGTACACAGCCAATTCCATGAACTGCTTATGCGAAA
>CAMOYW010000069.1 GCA_946630405.1 uncultured Clostridia bacterium
CTTTAATGCACACGCTGTGCAGTCGACAAGCGACGATTTGAAAAAATTTTTATTTGAACTCGTAGTGTAAATCCAAAGGACTTCAAATTTACAGTTTTAATATATCACTTTTTAAGGGGGTTGTCAATATGGTAGGCAATTATTTTTTAGGGCTTGATATCGGTTCCGATTCTATAGGTTTTGCGGCGACTGATGAAAGATATAAATTGATAAAATTTAAAGGAGAACCCGTATGGGGTTCACATCTTTTTGATCCTGCTGAGCAAAGCGCTCAAAGACGAGCATTCAGAACGGCACGTAGGAGACTTGACAGAAGACAGCATAGAGTTACACTTGTGGATGAGCTTTTATCTGAGGAGATCGCAAAGGTCGATAAGAATTATTTTGTGCGAAAAAAAGAAAGTTCATTATGGTATGAAGATAAAAGCGTAAAGGAAAAATATCTGTTTTTTGTTGATGATGAATATACAGATAAATCATTTCATAATGATTATCCTACCATTCATCATCTTATATATGATTTGATCGTTAATAAGCAAAAGAAGTTTGATATTAGGTTGATCGAGATAGCTCTTTCGTGGCTCGTTGCCCATAGAGGTCATTTTCTGAGTGATATAAAAGTTGAAAATTCTGACAAACTTATTGATATTTCAATATTGTATAATGAATTTATGGAATATTTTGAATATAACGATATTCAAAGACCCTGGGGTGAAGTGGATCCTGTTGAGTTTGGAAATATAATTAAGCTGAAAGGGATCAATAATAAAAAGCAAAAGCTTAAAGAATATTTATATCAGAACAATATTCCGAAAGACAGTGAAGAGGATATTATCAGTAAAAAAGAACTTGTAAACTTTATTGCGGGCGGTAAAGTAGCTTGTTCCAAGCTTTTTAGAAATTCCGATTTTGAAGAGGATTTAAAAATATCAATAAGCGATGATATGGAAGAAGTACTTCCCAAGCTTGGTGATTATGCGGATCTTGTGGCTTTATTGGCTAAATTATATGATTGGAGTATTTTGTCTGACATATTAAAAGACAGCAAATATATATCCGAAGCCAAAGTCAAAATATATGAGACTCATAAAAAAGATCTCAAGGATCTTAAAAGGATCGTGCGTAAATACTTTCCCGATAAGTATAATAAAGTATTTAAAGATGCCGATAAAAATTTAGATAACTATGTTGCATATTCCTATAACTTAAGATCGGTTAACGGCAAGATAGAGATAAAAAAAGTATCAAAAGAGTCGTTTTGTGATTTTTTAAAAAAGCAGCTTAAGTTTGATAGTATTGAATTTGACGATAAAGACAAAGATCTTATTTGTGAAATGTCCGAAAGGATAAATAATTATACGTTTATGCCCAAGCAAGTTGACAAGGATAACAGAGTTATACCTTACCAGCTTTATTGTGTTGAATATAATAGAATAATCGATGATGCATCTGTGCATTATGATTTTTTAAATGAAAAGGATGAGCAAGGTGTTTCGGTCGCAGATAAATTAAAGTCTGTTTTTACGTTTAAAGTGCCTTATTTTGTGGGACCTTTACGCACGGATAATACTTCAAACGGTTGGATGTGTCGTGCGAAAGAGGGCAAAATATACCCCTGGAATTTTGATACTATGGTAGACTTTGATAAAAGTGAAATGGCTTTTATTAAAAGAATGACAAATAATTGTACATATCTTCCGGAAAGTCCTGTTCTTCCCAAACATTCATTGTTGTATCAAAAGTTTACGGTCCTTAATGAAATTAACAATATCAAGGTCAATGGGTTGCCGATAAGTATTGACGTAAAAAAGAAAATATATACCGAGCTTTTTGAAAGATCGGCAAAGGTAAGCGTTAAAAGGATCACTGAGTTTTTACATAGTGAAGGGATAATTCAAAAGCAGGATACGATAAGCGGAATTGATAGCACCATAAAAAGTTCGCTTAAAACACTTTATGATTTCAGACGTTTACTTTCGGAAAAGTCTTTAAGTACAAAAGATATTGAAGATATAGTTGAGCATTGTACATACACAGAGGATAAAAGCAGATATAAAAGATGGCTGAAACAGAAATATAGTTATCTGTCGCCCGATGATATTCGTTATATTTCAGGTCTTAAGTATAAGGATTTCGGCAGATTGTCAAAACGCTTTTTATGTGAATTAAAAGGGAAAAATAAGAAAACCGGAGAGATCGGAACGATCATAGATTTTTTGTGGAACAGTAATGACAATTTGATGGTGCTTCTTTCCGATGAATATACATTCAAGGAAGAGATAGAGAAAATAAATGAAGAGTATTACAAAAATAATCCCAAGTCTATCTCGGAACAAATAGAAGATATGGGTCTTTCCGGTGGAGTAAAAAGACCTGTTATCAGAGCGCTTGATGTTGTGAAGGATATTACTTCTTCGCTGAGAAAGGAACCGAGTAAGATATTTGTTGAGATGGCGAGAGGGGAAGATGCCGTAAAAGAAAGAAAACTCAGTCGATATGAACAAATAAAGGCACTTTATGCAAAAATACCCGAGGACACTTTCGAATTAAGCATGCAGCTTGAGCAGATGGGGGCAATGGTAAACAACAGACTTCAAAGTGAGGCACTGTATTTATACTATATGCAGCTTGGTAAAAGTATGTACAGTGGTAAGCCGATAGATATTTCTCTGATAGGTACATCAGTTTATAATGTGGACCATATTTATCCGCAGAGTATGGTGAAGGATGACAGTGTATTAAACAATAAAGTGTTGGTTTTGTCTACCGAAAATGCTGATAAGGGCGATAAATATCCCATAGATGCCAATGTACGGCATAAGATGGCTGATTATTGGTATTATTTATTGAAAAATGAACTTATTACGAAGGAGAAATATGAGCGACTGATCAGAAGCCGTCAATTTACCGAAGAAGAAAAATTGGGTTTTATAAACAGGCAGCTCGTGGAAACGAGACAATCCATGAAAGCTGTAACGCAGCTTCTGAACAGATTGTAACCCAATTCAGAGATCGTTTATGTTAAGGCAAAACTTGCTTCCGATTTTAGAAAGGAATTAGAATTGACGCCGAAGTCAAGACTTATCAATGACTTGCATCATGCAAAAGATGCATATTTGAATATTGTTGTCGGGAATGTTTACCATGAGTGTTTCACAAAAAGATGGTTTGATGTTAACTCAAAATACAGTCTTAAGACCAAAACGTTGTTTACTCATAATGTTAAAGTCGGGGATAACCTTGTCTGGGACAGTGAAACAGATCTTCCCTGTGTAAAGAAGACATATAATAAAAATAATGCTCATTTAACAAGATATGCTTTTTGCAAAAAAAGCGGGCAAAACGGTGGCTTTTTTGATCAGAATCCATGTAAGAAAGGTGAAGGTCTTATTTCACTCAAAAAAGGCAGAGATACGCTGAAATACGGTGGATATGATAATTCCACTACTGCATTTTTTTCAATAGTTAAATATGATTTGGGCAATAAGAAGCAGGTGTCCTTTGTACCCGTTGATTTAATGGTAAGTGAAAAATTTAAAAAGGATGCGGATTATGCGCGGGAATATTGTTGTAACCGTTTACAGGATAGAAATAAAAAAACGGTATCAAATGTTGAAATAAAAAGAAGCTGTATTAAAATAAAAATTGTAATATCGCTTGACGGATTTAAATACTGGCTTAACGGTAAAGCAGACAGAGGTAAAAGGATGATAGTTTCAATTGCCGAAAGTGCTGTATATTCAAATGCCGAAGTTGCTTATATTAAAAAACTGGAAAACTATTCCGAAAAGAAAAAGAAAAACAGCTCTATCATGCACGATGAAGTCAACGACGGTTTGTCCGTAGCTAAGAATGTTGCATTGTATGATAAGATCTCCGATAAGCTAAATTCCAACTTATTTGGTAAATTACCGAGTAATCAACGGGATACTTTGCTCTCCGGCAGAGATTCTTTTGTTGATGCCGAGTTTGATATGCAAGTTGCTCTTTTACTGACACTTGTAAATATGCTTAAGTCAGGAAGAAGTGGAGGTTGTGATTTAAGTTTGATTGGTGGATCACCAAATTCGGGTGTGTTGAATATAGGAGCAGAAATCTTATCAAGTAAATTTTCTGATATTCGCATTATTGATGTATCTCCCTCCGGGCTTCACGAGAAGAGCAGTATTAACTTAAAGGAGTTGTGATATGGGGTGGCGGACGATAGTCATAACTCAAAGATGCAAACTTGACTATAGTATGAATTATATGGTCATCAGAGGTGAAGAAACAACAAGGGTATATATTGATGAAATATCGGTGTTGTTACTGGAAAATAATGCGGTATCTATGACGGGTTGCTTGCTTTCAGAACTTATGGAACGGAAAATCAAAGTCGTTTTTTGTGATAATAAAAAGAATCCGCAAGGAGAACTGGTTCCGTATTACGGTTGCCATAATTCTCTGTTGAAGATACGCCGACAAATCAGGTGGGATAATGATTTTAAAGATCTGGTTTGGGCTGCGGTGGTATACGAAAAAATAAAGGCTCAGGCTGAATTTTTAACTGAGATCGATCGTATGGATGAATCACGGATGCTGAAAGGGTATCTTGGTGAAATAGAAAGCGGAGATGCAAGCAACAGAGAAGGACATGCGGCAAAGGTTTATTTTAACGCTTTGTTTGGAAATGAATTTAAAAGGCGAGGAGATGATGATGCCATAAACGGAGCGTTAAATTACGGATATACAGTGATCATGTCTCTTTTCAGCAGAGAAATAGTTGCAAACGGATATATAACACAGCTCGGTATACATCATGATAATCAGTTTAATTCATTTAATTTGAGCAGTGATTTAATGGAACCGTTAAGAGTTGTGGTGGACAGAAAAGTTTATAATGCAGGTTACGAAGTATTTGATAAGGATGAAAAACATGACCTTTTGGAGATGCTTACAGAAAAGTATTATGTGGGAGAGTGCGAACAGACATTATTGAATGCTGTAAAAATATATGTTAAAAGCTTTTTTGATGCTATGGAATGTGAAGATGTTTTAAAAATTAGATTTATTGAATTGAACAGACCTTAAATATAAGTGATTAAAAATGAGTTATAGATTTATGAGAGTGATCGTGTTTTTTGATCTGCCGACCGTTACAGATGCTGAAAAAAGAGAATACCGTAATTTCAGAAAGCTTCTGAGAATAAATGGATTTGTTATGATGCAAGAGTCCGTCTATGTAAGAATGGTAATAAACAGGACGATTTCAGAATCGCTGATAAGTACTATTAAAAGAAATCGTCCTTTAAAAGGTATTGTTCAGATATTGCTCATTACCGAAAAGCAGTTTTCTACAATGGAATGTATTACCGGAGAGTTTAAAAGTGATGTTGTAGACAGTGATAAGGGGCTTGTAATGATATGAAACTTGTGACCGATTTGTTCAATGGAATTATTGAGATAAATGAAGACAAAGTTACAATGCTTGTAATTGAAAATAAGAAAACTTTTTTGCAATTTATCTATCAAATGTATCTTGGAATAAACGGTAATGATGTAGACCTGATATTGTCCGAGGATGGGAAAGAGATAAAGCTTTCTAAAACGGGCGAGTTGGTCACAAGTATCGTTCCGTTTGATATTAATGAAAAACGTTTATTAACAGCTGTTTTAAACGCTCTTGATAAAGAGGCTATGGATGATTTGAACCATATGACATCTATGGAATTGTTGGCAGATATAGAGAAATATATATATCGTATGTCCGAAAGTTTGCCGCTTAATATTGATACTTCCTTGTCTTTTGCCGCTTTATTAAAAGCGGCAGGTATAAAATTTATAGATGACAGTTTATCCGAACTTGAAAAGATTTTTAATTATATGCTTGCAACAAATGAAATGCTCGGGAAAAAGTTGTTTGCATTTGTAAATTTAAGAACTTATTTTGATACGGAAGAGATACTGCCGTTTATAGATACGGTCACCAAACATAAACTGCATTTGTTGTTGATAGATTCGCTGGATCATGGTATAATAAAAGGTGTCAACAATTATATTGTTGATAAGGATCTATGCTTAATATAAGGCTTTGGGGTTATGGATTTTGCTCGTCAATTCGTAGTGTTGATTTTCTCAAATAGATTTGAGGTTTGAGAGTAGTGTAAATCCAAAGGACTCCAAAACGTACGGGGTATATGGTGTTGAATGAAGCTAGTTTGAGAGTAGTGTAAATCCAAAGGACTCCAAAACCCTGTTCATTTTTATCCTCCTTCAACTGCTGTTTGAGAGTAGTGTAAATCCAAAGGACTCCAAAACATTAAGTATAAATTATATGA
>CAMOYW010000070.1 GCA_946630405.1 uncultured Clostridia bacterium
AATCCGCCCACCAAAACAACAGCTATGATCGGAATGACTTTTTTCATAATTTTCTCCTTTATTGTTTTTTTCTAATTATACCATAATCCCCCGGGATTTCAACGGATATTTATATAATACGAATATCCCCTGCCGCAGCAATAAACGGCAGGGGATACTTATTGGAGGAACATCATTACCAAATAATAAAATGCGATTTTATGGGTTTTTCCGAAACGGTATCGTCATCGGTAACGACCTTATCATCTTTATGCATAATAAGGAGCTTGTTGTCAATGTCTTCTATATGCTTGCGTCCTCGAAATACGAGACCCCCGCTGACATTCTCAAGTTGTTCTTCGGTCAATTTTTTCTTATTATCCATAATTATTCTCCCTTTCTTATTGACATATGGTCTTTGATAGATCGTTATGCTATAAGCGTTTATGTTATACATAAAAAGATTTTCTTTTGTTTTTTTCCGGAACGGTATCGTCATCGGTTACGACCGTATCATCTTTAAGCATTCTAAGGAGCTTGTTGTCAATGTCTTCTATATGCTTGCGTCCTCGAAATACGAGACCCCCGCTGACATTCTTAAGTTGTTCTTCGGTCAATTTTTGTTTATCATCCATAGTTATTCCCCTTTCTTATTGACATATGGTTCTGTTGACTTAATAGATTGTTATACTATAAGCATTTATTTATATATATTATACATAAAATATAAGAAAAATCAAGTAATTTTTATTATTTTAAATTTTTCTTCATTTTTTTGTCAATTTCGGTCGGGTACAGGGATTGAATTATTACAAATAAGAAAAGGAGGTGAGAAAATGACCATAGAGGATCTTATAAAAATGGGACTTAGCAACGAAAGTGCCGTGGCGGTATCGGAATGTTACGAAAGAGAGGAAAAGCAGAAAAATGCCGCCGTATTAAAAGGTGCGGTAAAGGCGGGGCTTGCGGCTGTGCCCGAAAGATACAGGGGATTCATACTTGCATCTTTGGATATGGATAAGGTTGCTTTTAATGATTCGGGCGAACTTACGGGCCTTTCGGAACAGCTTGACAAAATAAAGGGCGAGTGTCCCGAGCTTTTCGGAGAAAAAAACTTCGGTATAGAGATACGCCCTAAAGAAGTTGAGACGGACAGACTTGAAAGTATGTTTAATGTTAAATAATTAAATAAGGAGGTAAATATGGCAAATTCAATTGATTATGTACAGAGATTTTCTACCGTGCTTGATAAAAAGTATGCGGCGGAAAGCAAGACCTACGCTCTTACGCAGAGCAACAAGGGTGTGACCTTTATAAACGCACAGACGATAAAGATCCCTACCCTTACACTTGAGGGATTCAAGTACCACAGGAGAGCGGGAGCAAACAGCTTTAACACGAGAAATGTGAGAGATACCTTCGTTACAAGGACGCTTTCTCACGACAGGGATGCGGAGTTTATACTCGATGCCATGGATGTAGACGAGACGAATGCGATAGTATCCATTGCCAACATACAGAATGAATTTGAGGAACAGCACGCCATACCCGAATGGGATGCTTACAGGCTTTCCACACTGTATTCCGAGGTAGTGGACAGAATGGAGAAAGAGGCAACGGAGCTTGGTACTTCCGTAAGTGATGTGCTCGACTGGTACGATGAGCAGTCCGCCCTTATGGATGATGCGGGAGTTCCCGAAGAGGGCAGGATACTTTACTGTACTCCCACCTATAAAAAGCTCCTTTCAAAGGCGCTTACCCGTCAGCTTACGGCAACCGACAGGGCAAGTGAGGACACCATCGACCGTCTCGGAAACACGCAGATAATATCCGTGCCTTCCGCGCGTATGAAGAGTGCTTACGACTTTTCTTCGGGATTCACGCCCGAAGTCGATGCTCTTCAAATGGTGATGATACTTATACATCCTTCCTGTGTGGTGGCAAGAGATAAGTATGCCTATATGAAGGCGTTTGCGCCGGGAAGCGACTCCAGAACAGCGGATGCGTGGATATATCAGATAAGAAAGTACGGCGGACTCTTCCTTATGGACAACAAGATAGACGGTGTTGCCATTGCGGTGAAGGCGGAGGGATGATATGTACTGTGAGTGGGAGGACGAGAGGACCTTAGCACTTGCCGAGGCTAAAATAGACGAGCTTACCTTTGACAGAATAAAAGAGAGGGGCTATGAGGAGCTGACCGACTTTCAAAAGGAGCTTGTGAGGCTTGCCTGCCTTCTTCAATGCCAATACATAGAAGAAGGGTGTGAGGGTATAAGCAAGATAGAGGTGGAGGACTTTTCCGTCACGTTGAAGGAGGGAGGTGAGTGCGGCACAAGCCCGGAGGTGATCTCTCTTTTGAAACAGACGGGGCTTATGTGCAGGGCGATATGAAAATACCCAAAAAGGTGAAGCCCGTACCGAAGATGTTTTTCAATACCCCTTGCGTAATAATGCTCAAGGGCGAAAGAGACAGGTACGGCAAATATGAGGAAAGGGAGCTTTATCTGATGTGCAGGCTCCGTACACGGGAAAAACGCATATATTCCTATACCAACGACCACTACGGCACGGGATTGCCCGTAAAGGACAGACTCTTTGAGGCGGAAGAAAATATCGCCCTTATAGGCGGCGAGAGCGGGCTAAACGGCGTGACGGATTGCCTTTTTATTGCGGAAGGCGAAAGATACCGTATAAAGGAATGCAGAAAGATAATAAACCCCGACGGGAGCGTACATCATTATAAACTGGTGCTTGCAAAATGAAAAACAGGATAATAGACACATTGGAAGAGTACGGCTTTAAAGGCTATTGCGACAGGCTGTACGACGAGGGAAGGTATACGGCGGCAGTGTTTGAGTTTCCCGAAAAGGCTGTAAATGCCGTGGGTAATGAGGGCAGTTATATGTATAAAAGGTATATCATACTTCTTCATATCGATGAGGATAAGGAAGAAAGTGAGCAAAAAGCCGAGCTTTTGCACAGGGGATTCGACTCCTTGGTTTGCGAAAGGGGCTTCCTTACGGCGATATACGATTCCCCGAGGTGTATGGGTACCGATGAAAGAGATATATGGGAGTATACGCTCTCGTTTTTGGCGGTGGAAAGGAGATAATATGAGTTACAGCGGAGTAACGCCCGTTTTTAAGCTGAGATTTCACATTAAAGACGGGCAAACAAGCTATACGGTGAAGGACGTGGAATCACTGTCCATCACCTTTGATAACGGCATTGAGGAGTGGACAGCCATGGACTCAAACGGCTGGCGAAAAAGACTTATGACGGGCAAGGCTCTGTCGGTGGGTATGTCGGGCAAGAGATGTTTCGGAGACCCCGGCAACGACTTTGTGGCATCCCTTGCCTTTAAAACGGGGCTTGAAGCGCAGAAGGAGCTTTTGATAGAGTTTCCCGACGGTGCGCAGCTCAGTGTGACGGGTGTGGTAAATGTAACGAGCATGGGCGGAGAATCTACGCAGGTGGCAAGCCTTGACTGGGAAGTGCTGTCTGTGGGTGAGCCTGTATTTACGGAGGAAAGCAATGAATATTACGATCAACAATAAGGATTACACCATAAACGACAATTTTAAGACGGTACTTAAAGCGAGGGAGTATATACGAGAGTCCGACAAAAAGCCCGAACTTCTTGAAAAGGCGATAACCGCTCTGATAGGAGCAAACGGTGCAAAAGCCATGGAAAGTATGAGCTTTGCCGAGTATCTTGAATGTGCCGCAAACATATTTGCAAAGGCTGTGGGTGAGAGTACGGAGGGCGGCTTTCGAACCTCTGTATGACATAAGCTACGATATGGATGCCATAGAGGCAAGCTTTTTGACACAGTATTCCATAAGGCTGTCCAAAGAGGAGATGAGCTGGAGAGAGTTTGTTGCCCTGCTTTCAAACCTTATGCCCGATACGCCCTTGGGTCTTCTGGTAAGGCTCAGGGGCGAAAAGGACCCGAAAGTCATCTCCAAAATGAACGATGAGGAAAGAAAGCTCAGGCACGATTTTTTCGCATACAGAGCCGAAATGGCGGGCAAAAAAAGCGAAGAGGAGCTTGAAAAGGATCTGAGGAGGTTGTTTAAATGAATAAACCGAATATAGGCGAGGTCGCAGAGCTTGTGCAGAGCATAGCTTCCCTTGCCGAGAAAACGGCACGCCTTACAAAGGCGACCGAGAAAAACACCTCTGCTACGGAGGCGGCAAAGCCCGTACTTGCAGGCTTCGACAGGCTCAACAACCTTGTGTTCACGCAGATGAAAAATGCCGTGCGTTCGGCAAATGCGGGCAGGAGCGCTTCAAGCTCCTCGGCACGGGGTAAAAATACCGCTCCTCTTTTATCCCTGCCCAAGATAGCTTTTCCCGAACTTAATCTAAAGGGATTCAAGCTTGACCTTGGAGAGGAGTTTAAAAAAGGCTTTGACTATTCCGCCGATATGGGCAAGGCTCAAAGTGCGTTGAAGCACATAAAGCGGAATATTTCGGGAATAGGCAATGCGATATCCGATATTTTCGGAGACGTACAAAGCAATTTCGATTCCCTTTTAAAGTCGGTGCAAAGAAATGCGGGAAAGGTGACGGGTGCTTTTTATTCCGCCATGGCGAGCGTGGGCGATTTTCTCACGGGGTCTGTGGCAGGGTGGCTGAGAAAAGACAGGGAGTACATTTCCCAAAGCATAAACGGCATATTTGAAGCCTCGCAAAGAGCGTTGAACGGTATAGGCGAGCTTGCCGCAAGCGTGGGATATATATTCACGGCTTTGCAAACAAAGGCGGCAAAGGCGTTCGGAGCGGAGCTTTTGGGGATATTTGCAAACACGGCTTTGGGTATAGGCAATATTTTCTCAAAACTCGGAGCCGATATCGTAAACCTTATAGCAGAACCGATAATCGCAAACAGGGAGATCTTAAAGGAGACGATCGAAAACGCCTTATCCGTTGGAGTGGAGCGGCTTGCCGTCGTAAATGAAGGGATAAAGGAGCTCTTTACCGCTATGGCGGCTATATACGACAGCACAGTAACGCCTGCCTTTGAAAACTTTGCAAGCGGCTCGGCGGATATTCTTCGTACCCTTTGCGAGGTGATAAACGGGGAGGTGTTGCCCGCATATCAAGCCTTTACGGACTTCATAGAGCGGCATTTTTCCGTCATCATATCGCTTGGGGAAAAGATAGCGCAGAATACGGCAAATATTTTTTACGATTTAAGTCGAATTTTCGCCATAGACGGCACCGCTCTCGGCGCTACATTAGGAGGGATGCTCACCACGCTTGAAAAGATAGGCGAGGCGGTTTCGGGCGCAGTGCTGACGGGTCTTGAAGTCGCACTCTCGGTTATCGAAAAAATAAGCTATGCTTTAAGCCTTGTGAGCGGTGCCGTTCGTGAACTTGCGGAGAACTCGCACTCCTTCGGAGAAAACTTTGAAACGGCGCTTGACGGCATAAAGAAAAAGGGAGCGGAGCTTGAAAGCTTCTTTAAAGGTTTGTTTTCGACCCTTAAAAACGCATTTACTCTTGCAGGCACAAATATGGGAGAAAGCCTTGCAGCCGCATTAAAACTAACCGTAAATTCAGCCCTTGCGGCGATACAGGGCGCTCTCGATATTATGTACGGCGGTATAAATTCCCTTGCGGCAACCGTTACGCAGTTAACGGGGATAAACGTACCGAAAATAAATGCCGTTAAGATACCGATGCTTGCGCAAGGCGGCATAATATCCGCACCTACCCTTGCCATGGTGGGAGAAAGAGGAAAAGAAGCGGTGATACCCCTTGAAGGCGAGGGACTTAGGGAAATAGTGCAAATGCTCAAAGGCACGGAAGGCGACAAGCCGCTGACGATAGAGATAAACATAGGCGGAAGGCACTTTGCAAGAGCGTGTGTAAGAAGCATAAACGAGCTGTCGAGAAGTATGGGTAAATGTGTGATAGAGGTGTGATATGGCAAGACTGACGGTTGAGGGCGTGGATTTCACGCCCTATGTAAAAAGTTACAGCATAGGGATAATGGATCTGGATGTGAACGCTACAAGAAATGTACTCGGAGATCTTATAAGAAACAGAGTGGCAGTCAAGAGGAAAATAAGCGTTTCTCTTGCGCCCGTAAGCGGCAACGTGGCACAAAGGCTGTTAAGTGCCATAGCCGCGGAAAGCTTTTCTGTCACTTTTACGGATCCGCAGCTTGGCGAGGTCATTCGCAGGATGTACGTATCGGACAGGACAAGTCCCTATCTGAATCTTGAAACGGACTATTGGAACGGAATAAGTTTTGAATTGGTGGAGATATGATAATAACTATCGGCTCACAGAGCTTTACGGGGGAAAACATAATAT